>DGHL01000019.1 GCA_002392645.1 Prevotellaceae bacterium UBA3849 | reverse complement strand
CAGCGAAGATGCATGGATAAACTTTCTATTCTTGTATCTTCGCTTTTTTATGTAGTTGTGTGAATACGGTAAAGGTGGGTTCTAATAATTCCCACTGTCAGATTTTTGAATTTGTTTCAAGGGCAAAATGTTAGCTGATAAGGAAGCATAGCGGGCTATGTGACCGCGGAAGCTAACAGTTTGTACTGAAAGAAAACAAAAATATGACATAATGTTATTCATGTAATTAACTAATTTAACTCGTGGGAATTTTTAGAACCCACCTATAACGATAGAATCATGACGATAGAGAAAATAAAAGAAGATATCAACGGATTTCTCGTTGATGAACTCGAGATAGACCAGAATAAGATAACCGACGATGCCCGTTTGAAGGAAGACGTCGGCATAGATAGTCTTGACTATGTTGACATCGTGGCATTCATATCGCGTAACTTCGGTTTCAAGATAGACAAGACGGAGATGAAGGATGTGCTTACGCTTGGGCAGTTCTATGAGTATATCAAGGGAAAGGCAGAATAATACGACAGACGCTCAGGAGACAGGGCGCGCATGGCAGGGCACTACATACGGCAATGGCTGGATGCATAAGTGGCTTATCCGCATGCTGTGCTGTATGGACGTGAGGATACTGTATGCCTTCGTGGCAGTCTTCGTGGTGCCGGTATGCCTTGTGGTGAACCCAGCACAGAAGGTGACATACCGCTATTTCCGCAAGCGTTGGCACATGACGTGGTGGAAGTCATGCATTATGACATACCGTAACTTCTGCCTGTTTGCACAGGTGGTGGCAGACAAGTTTGCCATGTATGCAGGCAAGCATTTTGAGATAGAGGTGGTAGGCTACGAGCACTTCAAGAAGCTGGCATCGCAGGAAGAGGGATTTGTGCAGCTCAGCGCCCATGTGGGCAACTATGAGATAGCCGGCTATACGCTCGGCACGGAGAACAAGCGTTTCAACGCATTGGTGTTTGGAGGGGAGAAAGAGTCGGTAATGGCAAACCGCAACCGTATGTTCGGTAATACCAACATACACATGATAGGCATACGCAATGACATGAGCCATCTGTTTGAGATAAACGACGCATTGGCGCATGGCGAGATAGTGAGTATGCCGGCAGACAGGATATTCGGTTCGCAGAAAAGCCTGCCGCTGACATTCCTTGGCGCTACGGCCGACTTCCCGCAGGGGCCGTTCAGCGTGGCTACCATGCGCGGACTTGATGTGCTGGCGGTGAACGTGATGAAGGAGTCTGCAAGGAAATATAAGATATACGCTTCGCCACTGGCATACGATAAGAATGCACCACGCAGGGAGCAGATGAGGCAGTTGGCAGAAGCGTATGTAGCCGAACTGCAGCGCATGGTGACGAAGTATCCTGCCCAGTGGTACAATTATTTCCCGTTTTGGAACGACTGCAAGGCATAGCGGCAATGGTGGCTGCTGCCTTTCAGGTGAGTGATGCTAAATCTATGAAGTATGGACTATACCAAACCTACAGACAAGTTTGTCAGCGAGATTGACATACACGAGCTGCTGCCACAGCAAGAGCCGTTCGTGCTTGTTGACGGCATTACCCATTTCGATGTTCGCCAGATCGTGACCACGATGAAGGTGAGGGCAGGAAAGCCCTTCGTGGAGGATGGCAGACTTACCATGCTGGGCATGCTTGAGAATATGGCTCAGACGTGTGCAGCGAGGATAGGCTATATAAATAAGTATATATTAAGGAAAGACGTGCGCCCTGGCATGATAGCCTCGGTGAAAAGCATGGAGGCGTTGGCGATGCCTGGCGTGGGTACACAGATAGAAACCACGGTGACGGTAAAGGAGGAGGTGTTCGACATGCTCCTGCTGACGGCAGAGATAAGGGAATCTCTATGTACAGGAAGTGGCTGTGAACCTGCGGTATATGCGGTGGCAGAACTGAAGATGAAAGGGTAGGGTAGACAAAACGGGTGCTTTGTGAAACATTTTTTATACCTATAATAATATGATGACCGATTAATGCACCTTGTGTGTCGCTACTTTGAAACATTTAAGGATGTGATATTGGGGATTGTTTGCTAACTTTGCAGTTGAAAAACATGTGCCGGCAGATTGTACCATGGCACGTGGTAAACAAGTTTGGAACAATAACCTCAAATTAACTAAACAATATGGTTAAGAAGAAAATAATGATGAGCCTGATGTTTGGTGCGTGTGCTGCCTATGCCACGGCGGCAAGCTATACACGCACTGACAAGGGAGTGACTGTGAAACTGCCTGCTACTTCAACAGGAATACAGAATTTCGGCACGGCGCCGAAGCTCGTAAGGCTGCAAGTGGTTGACGATCGTATTGTCAGGGTGTCGGCAACGGCAGAAGACAGCTTTCGTGACAACCGCAGCCTTGTGGTGATAGAGCCTGCCAGCCAGTGCCCTTACAAAGTGTCAGAAGAAAACGGAACGGTGGTGGTCACTACCTCTAAGCTCCGTGCATACGTCAGCACCACTACTGGTGAGGTATGGTTTACCGACCTGGGGGGTAAGGTGATACTCCGCGAGGTGGCAGGTGGCGGCAAGGCGTTCCGTCCATACGAATGCGTGCAGACGCATGCCGACGGTACACCGGAGACATATCATGGCTGGAGCACGCGCACCGTATTCGAGAACCTTAATCCGTCAGAAGCATTGTATGGACTTGGTCAGCATCAGGCTGACGAGTGGAACTATAAGGGAAAGAATGAAGAGCTCTTCCAGTATAACACAAAGGTGAGCATACCGTTCGTGGTCAGTTCCGACGGCTACGGAGTGCTGTTCGACAACTATTCCCTCTCACGCTTCGGTAATCCAGAAGACTACAGCCAGTTGCACCGCCTCTTCACCCTCTGCGACAAGGACGGCAAACCTGGGGCGCTGACAGGAACTTACACCTCACCGGGTGCCGAGACATTGGTAAGGCGTGAAGACAGCATATACTTCGAAAACCTAAAGTCGGCAAGGAATCTGCCTAAGTATGACCTCGCCAGGGCATCAGTGGTATATGAAGGTACCATAACACCGCTGAAGAGCGGCGAATACCGTTTCTCGCACTACTACAGTGGATATCAGAAGATATTCATTGATGGCAAGTCGGTATATACGGAAGACCTTCAGGGCAAAGGCACCGATGCGCAGGAGATATGGCGCACGGCATGGAATCCTAATGCACGTAAGTTCAGCGTGCACCTTGAGGCAGGCAAGAGCTATCCTATACGCATAGAGTGGAAACCCGATGGCGGCGAGGCATACTGCGGACTGCGTGCATTGGAGCCAGTTGACGATGCTGAGCAGCAGCGACTCTCCATGTATAGCGAGATGGCGCAGCAGCTCGACTACTATTTTATATTAGGACAGCATCCTGCAGACGCCAACCATAGCGTGGTCGATGACGTCATAGCAGGCTATCGCCAGCTTACGGGTAAGGCGCAGATAATGCCTGAATGGCTGCTGGGCTATTGGCAGAGTCGTGAGAGATACAAGACGCAGGACGAGATTCTCGATGCACTGCGTGGATTCCGTCAGCGCCATCTGCCGATAGATAATATCGTGATGGACTGGAACTACTGGACGCCTGACTCATGGGGAGCATTCGAGTTCGACCCTACGCGTTTCAGTAACCCTAAGGCCATGATAGACAGCATACACTCAATGAATGCGCAGATCATGATATCGTGCTGGCCGAAGTATTACCTTACGGTAGATAACTACAAGGAACTCAACGATAAGGGGTTCATATACCAGCAAAGCGTTAAGGACAGCCTGTATGACTGGCTGGGATTCAAGTATGCATTCTACGATGCATACGACAAGGAGGCACGCAGGATATTCTGGCGTCAGCTCTACGAGAAACTCGGCACCATAGGGATGGACGCATGGTGGATGGATGCCTCAGAGCCTAATGTGCGCGACTGCACCGACATGCAGTACCGCAAGCTGTTGTGCGGACCTACCGCCTATGGCTCAAGCGATGAGTATTTCAATGCCTACTCCATAGTCAATGCCGAAGCCATATATGACGGACAGCGAGCCTATGAGACCGCCGTCGAGCGTCAGGGCATCAGTGCCGATGACAGTCATCGACTGCAGCAATCTACCAATTGGGACGAGTATGGCTATGGCAATCACTTCTCTCCAGAGAATAAGCGTGTCTTCCTGCTTACACGCAACGGCTTCGCTTCTGAACAGCGCTATTCAACCGCAACATGGTCGGGCGACATCGGCACTCGTTGGGAAGATATGAAGGCACAGATAACGGCAGGTTTGAACTTCTCCATATCAGGAGTGCCATACTGGAGTCAGGACATAGGCGGATTCTCTGTGGAAAACCGCTACGTCAAGGCGCAGGGCGACTTCGACAAGACGGGAGTGGAGAACGAGGATATGAAGGAGTGGCGCGAGCTCAACGTGCGCTGGCACCAGATGGGCATGTTCGCACCTATGTACAGGGTGCACGGCCAGTATCCGTTCCGTGAGCCATGGAACATAGCTCCTGAGGGACATCCTGCATACCGTGCCATCGTGGCATGCCTTGACATGCGCTACCGTCTGTTGCCTTACATCTATTCGCTTGCTGCTGATGTCCATTTCAAGGACTACACCATGATGCGCCCGTTGGTTATGGACTTCCCCAAGGACAAGACGGCGCTCAATGTGCCTTACCAGTTCATGTTCGGACCTTCCATCATGGTAAATCCTGTATATCAGTACGGCGCTCGTTCGCGTGAAGTGTATATGCCAGCAGGCACTAAGTGGTACGACCTGCACACTGGCAGCCTGCTCAGCCATGGTGGCGAGACCATTACGCTCAGTGCACCATACGAGCGCATACCGCTGTTGGTGCGTGCCGGCAGCATTCTGCCGCTGGGTCCAGCCATGGAATATACACGTCAGCGCCAGGCAGACACACTGCGCATATATGTATATGAGGGAGCCGATGGCGAGTTTACGCTGTATGAGGACGAGGGCGTAAACTATGGTTACGAAGCAGGTAGGTATGCCACCATACAACTGTGCTATGACGACGCCGCCAAGACCCTCATCATCGGCGACCGTAGTGGAAGCTTCCCAGGTATGCTCAGCGAGCGCACCTTTGTGATAGTTCCGTGCAGCGCTTCCAAGCCTGCGGCATACAATCCTGATGCCGATGGCATCAAGGTGAGATACAACGGCAGGAAGAAGGTTGTCAGGATTAAATGATAGTGACAATAGAGACTATATAGGAAAATAACAAAACAAAACCGATATGACTACACACAAGAAATTTACGGGGCTGCTTACGGCCCTCACACTGCTGACCGCACCGTTTGCCACTCAGGCTACGGCGGCACCATTGCCTTATCAGGACGATACCCTGCCCGTTGAGGTTAGGGTGAAGGATGCCATGTCACGCATGACGCTCAAGGAGAAGTGCCGCCTCTCATACGCACAGAGTAAGTTCAGTTCGCCAGGCTGCCCACGTCTGGGAATACCAGAACTGTGGATGTCCGACGGCCCTCACGGTGTCAGGGTAGAGATAAACTGGAACAATTGGGGATGGGCTAACTGGAACAACGACTCCGTCACCGCCTTCCCTGCGCTTACGGCGCTTGCTGCCACATGGAATCCACAGCTTGCTGCGCTCTATGGCAAGTCTGTGGGCGAGGAGGCTCGCTATCGTGAGAAGGACGTACTGTTGGGACCTGGCGTCAATATCTATCGCACGCCGCTCGGCGGACGCAACTTCGAGTACATGGGAGAAGATCCATTCCTCTCTTCCACTTTGGTGGTGCCATACATACAGAACCTGCAGAAAAACGGCGTGGCATGCTGCGTAAAGCATTATATTCTCAACGACCAGGAGGAGTTCCGCGGACATGTAGATGTCAGAATCTCTGACCGTGCTCTCCACGAGATATACCTGCCGCCATTCAAGGCTGCAGTGCAGAAGGCCGACGCATGGAGCGTCATGGGCAGCTACAATCAGTACTGTGACCAGCATTGCTGCCATAACCAATACACCATAAACAAAATCCTAAAAGGCGAACTCGGTTTCAAGGGTGCCGTCATCAGCGACTGGGGCGGTGCGCACGATACCCGTGAGGCAGCACTTTACGGACTCGACCTCGAGATGGGCTCATACACCAACGGACTCACTACCGAGGCTACGGGATATTCATACGATGACTATTACCTTGGCAACGAATACTACAACATGGCGGCTGCAGGTAAGATACCTATGGAGGTGGTAGAGGACAAGGCGGCGCGTATGCTCAGGCTCATATTCCTCACTGCCATGAACTCGCGTAAGCCATACGGCAGCCTCAATTCTCCAGAGCACGTAGCGGCGGCGCGCCAGATTGCTGATGAGGCCATAGTATTGCTCAAGAACGATAGGCAGCTGCTGCCTCTCAATATCAAAAAGTACCGTCGCGTACTTGTGGTGGGCGAGAATGCCACGCGCCAGCTGTGCCCCGGCGGCGGTTCGTCAGAACTGAAGGCAAGGGATGAGGTGTCTCCTCTGCGCGGACTGCGTGAGCGTTTCCCCGAGACAGAGTTCATATACTGCCAGGGCTACACCTCTGGCAAGTGCAGCTACGACGGCATCGACAGCATACCGCCGTCAGTACAGGCCGACCTGCGCAGTGAGGCTTTGGCAGCTGCAAAGGATGCTGACCTTATTATATATATAGGTGGACTCAACAAGAATCATTTTGAAGACTGCGAGGGCGGCGACCGCCTGTCCTACAACATGTCCTTCCAGCAAGACGAGCTCATCACCTCGCTCGCAAATACCGGCAAGCCTATGGTCACCGTCATCATCTCCGGCAACGCCGTGGCAATGCCATGGCTCCCTAAGGTTTCTACCTTGGTACAGTCTTGGTACCTTGGCAGCGAGGCAGGCCATGCCCTTGCTGACGTCCTCTCCGGTGATGTCACACCGAGCGGTAAGACCATCTTCACCTATGCCAAGCGTCTGGAGGACTATCCAGCTCACCGCTTTGGACTCGTAGGCTATCCGGGTGTGCGCCCTGCCGACCTCCCTGCGGAGCACAGATATAAGGACCTCCAGCAGCCTAAGTCTGCCGACCTCCTTGCCGCGCTGCCTAAATACAAGAAGGCAGCGGCGCCAGCCATCAATACCTCCACCGATCCCAAGACCCATGAGGGCAACGGTGACGAGGTAGAGGTATATGCAGAAGATATCATGGTGGGCTATCGCTATTTCGACACCATGAACGAGGCTGTGGTATTCCCATTCGGCTACGGACTCTCATACACCACCTTCAAGTATTCCGGTGCCATCATAGCACCTACCGCCGACGGCTATGCTGCTACCGTTACCGTCACCAATACCGGCAAGGTAGCGGGCAAGGAGACCGTGCAGCTGTATGTAGGATGCGAAGGCGCCCAGGTAGTATGTCCGCAGAAAGAGCTCAAAGGTTTCAGCAAGGTCAGCCTGCAGCCAGGTGAGAGCCAGACTGTCACCATCCCTGTACCACGAGAGTCTCTGCGCTATTATGACGAGAACCGCCAGCAGTGGACCGACCTCACCGGTCACTTCAAGGCCTACATCGGAAGCAGTAGCCGAGACATCAGGGCAAAAATAGATTTTTAGTGTAAATAGGAAAAACGATAATAAAAGCGTTCTGTCATGGAAAAGATTAGTCTGTCCATGACGGAACGTTTTTTTTTGACACGTTTTTAAGGTGGGTTCTAAAAATTCCCACGAGTTAAATTAGTCAATTATATGAATATCATTATGTCATCTTTTTGTTTTCTTTCGGTGCAAACTGTTA
>DGHL01000069.1:28991-32770 GCA_002392645.1 Prevotellaceae bacterium UBA3849 | reverse complement strand
TGTAATTCGTAAGGTCGAGTTTTGGTGTGTTGCTGTACTGCAAGATTGTCTTTGCTATCTGCTCATGCGATCCCTTGTACTTATATTCCGTAGGGTGCAATGTGAGTTGACACATATCCTCCATGTCTATCTTCTCACCATTCTCGGTTCGGTCTATACGCTTTGTGATGTACCCAAGTTTTCCATCAGCCAAACGAATAAGACTATGAGGCACCACGCTAATCTTTGCGGCTTCCGCAAGGTGCATCGTTAAATCCTCATTTTCGGGCAACTGCTCGTAATTCTCTGTTTGTGGCTTGAAGATGTAATCTCCCCAAAGACCTACGATAGTCAGTCGGCTACAGCCATCGTGTTTGTCGAGGTTCAGAGACAATTTGGGTTGAACGCCTGTCAGAGATGTCTGAGCGCGAATTACCTGCTCGGCTAATTGGTCGAGCTCTTCATGTTTGTACTCCAGCAAGGGCACATCTTTTGTTCCAAAGAATTTTCGGGCACAACTTGGATGAAAGTCTTTCTGACCTTCTTTCAATTCCTTATAGCAATACAGACATTTACACATTGTCTCCTCCTTCCTTGTTTATGGGCACAACACTGACAGAACCGATACATTCCTTACAGCATAACAACAATAACGACATACGGTCAAGAATGCTGATGTCGGTATTGCGTAGTGCCACATCAAGCAGCCAGCCCTCTGGTATCAACCCGTCAAAGAACGGGAATAGTACAGGACTCACGAATGTCTCCGTTTGTAATGGGAATGTCAGACTTACAGGTTGCGCATCTTCATGTTTGAGATACGCTTCATCATAACAGAAACGATACTCGCCACCATCTTCTGTCAAGATGCCAGCAAGGACATACTTTCGATATATCTCTGCTTGTCTCATTGCTTTTTAGTTGCTGTAAGTTCGTAGTTAAACAAATCAAGTAGCTGGTTGACCTTATCCATTCTTAACGTCGGCTTCCCCTGTTCCAGATTGCGTACAAAACACAAGCCTACGCCAGACTTCATGGCAAGGTCTTCTTGTGTAAGGCCATATTCCTTACGCAAATCCTTTACAACCTTTGATAACTTTGTCTTTTCCATATAAATTATATTCTTTCGAATGCAAAATTACAATATTATTTGCAAATTACATGCTTTCTGATATAAAAAGTGCAATATTTAACATTTTTATATGCTTTCTGCTATAGTTACCTATAGTCTTTCAGCTTTTTGCGTAAACAATGAGGCAGCAAAAAAAATGGCAATAGCCATGGTGTGCTATTGCCATTATATGGTGTGGTGAGACGTGCTGTGGGAGGGCGTTTACATCTCCTTCAGCATGTCGCGTGTGGTTCCGCTGACGAAACCACGCCATTTGTCTATCAGTGAGGCGAAGTCTTCGGGCCACTCGCTGGTGAAGTCCATCTGCTCGCCGGTGACGGGGTGGACGAAGCCGAGGGTCTTGGCATGAAGTGCCTGACGCGGACAGAGTTTGAAGCAGTTCTTGATGAACGCCTTGTAGGTGGTGCTGCGCTCGCCGCGCAGTATCTCCATGCCTCCATAGCGCTCATCACCGAAGAGCGGATGGCCTATGTGCTTCATGTGCGCACGTATTTGGTGCGTGCGTCCTGTCTCGAGTATGCACTCGATGAGGGTTACGTAACCGAATTTCTCGATGACGCGCCAGTGTGTGATTGCCGACTTGCCTATGCCAGAGTCGGGGGCTGTGACGGTCATGCGCAGACGGTCTTTCGGGTCGCGTGTGATGTTGCCCTCTATGCGTCCCTCGTTCTCGGTGAAGTGTCCCCACACAAGGCAGTTGTACGAGCGATGTGTGTTATGATCGAAGAACTGTTTGCCCAATGACGACTTAGCATCGGGTGTCTTAGCCACGACGAGCAGTCCGCTGGTATCTTTGTCTATACGGTGCACCAGTCCTACCTCGGGAGAGTTAGGGTCAAACTCGGGCACGTCCTTCATGTGCCATGCCACGGCATTGATGAGAGTACCGGTGAAATTGCCTGCGCCGGGGTGAACCACCATGCCGGCAGGCTTATTGACAATCATCAGAGCATCGTCTTCATATACGATGTTGAGCGGAATGTCCTCCGGGTATATCGTAGTGTCGTGCTTAGGCTGATGCAGTCGCAGCGTCACTACGTCACCGGGACGCACCTTGTAGTTAGACTTCACTGGTTTGTCGCCCACGAAGATAAAGCCGGCATCGGCAGCCGCCTGTATGCGGTTGCGCGAAGAGTGTGGCATGTGTTCCGTGAGGAACTTGTCTATACGCAAAGGAACCTGACCAAGGTCTGCCTCGATGCGGAAATGCTCATACAGAGTATTGTCATCCGCCTGGTTTTCCAGTCCCTCGTCAAGTTCCAAGTCCTCGATTTCCTCTATGTCGTTCATTCAGATGTAGTATTTTCTTTTATACTGCAATTAATATCTCTCAACTCTCCGCTCGGCACGCAGTGACGCTTTCTTGCGCTCCATAGGTGCTCAGGCACTTCGTGGAGGTCCTGCAAAGAACTTTCAACCTTCAACTTTCAACTTTCAACCCTCCGCTCGGCACGCAGTGACGCTTTCTTGCGCTCCATAGGTGCTCAGGCACTTCGTGGAGGTCCTGCAAAGAACTTTCAACTTTCAACCTTCAACTTTCAACCTTCAATTCTTCAATCCTTCAATCCTCATTACTCCACAACCTCGAAATCGTCTTTCTCGCCTGAAGGAGCAGCTTCAGTAGTGCTTTCAGCGTCATTACCCTCGCCCTCGTTGAAGTCAATATCGTCGTATTCATTTTCAGGAGCGTCGGTCATGATAAGGTCTTCATCCTCGTTTACGTGGCCATTACCTACAAGAATGACGAGAGTTGACTCAACCGATATGCGTTGACCGGTAGAAACGTTCCTGCCGTTCACCTGCACACCATAAACCCAGTCTTTCTCGCCAGGCACGAGTTTCGGCGAACCGAGTTTGAAGCCCATAGACGAAAGTTTTGCCTGAGCCTCACGCAGCGAACTATTGTCGATGATGTCAGGCAGAGCAAGGGTAGGTGAGTCGGTAGCATTGATGGTGACGTAGATTACCCTGCCGGTCTTGACACGTGTACCGGCGGCAGGAAGCTGCTCAAGTATGGTGCCCGGCGGTAAGGACTTTACGTAGCCGGTGTCGTTGACCTCAACCGTGAGACCTCTTGCCTCCATGGTGCGTACGGCGCTCTCAAACGATTGTTTGCGTACGTCGGGCACTGATACTGCCTCGCCGTGGTGGGTATATAGGTTGAGTGCCACGTGCACACCTATTGCAAGCAGTACTACAAGTAGTCCCATGGCGAGCAGATTGAGCCAAAGGTATCGACTTGTCAGTTTTTGGAAGAATTCTTTTGGTTGCATTTCGGTTAAGAAAAACGAGGAGTTAAGGAGTTAAGACATTACGTCAGTTTGTCAATAATCTGTTACATATGTCTTAACTACTTAACTACTTAACTACTTAACTACTTGACTACTGACTACTTAATATCAATGACAGGTATCTCGTCCTTGTCGTTGTAGTAGAGGTTCTCACCTGCCATACCCCAGATGAAGGTATAGTAGTATGTGCCTGCAGCAGCGTGGATAGACCACTCTGGTGACATGATAGCCTGCTCGTTGTGCAGCCATACGTTACGGCTCTCCTGTGGCTCGCCCATTACGTGAGAGATGGTCTGCTTCTCAGGAAGGTTGAAGTAGTAGTAAGCCTCGATACGGCGACCGTGTGTGTGAGGTGGCATGGTGTTCCATACAGCACC
>DGHL01000069.1:0-28869 GCA_002392645.1 Prevotellaceae bacterium UBA3849 | reverse complement strand
ACGATGAGCTTATAAACGGTACGGTTGTTAGCCTCCTCTGTAGTGCCTACAGGTCCCCATACGGCAGCCTTCAGCGAACCCTTACGGCCGTCGAGTGTGATCCACTGTGTCTTGTAGTGCTGATGCGCAGTAGCAGAGTTAAGGTAGAACTTAGCAGGCTTAGAAGCGTCCTTTGAACGGAACTCCACAACCTTGTTCACGTCCTTGTCCTTACCGATGTGTCCGCGACCGATATAGAGAGCCTCCTTTGGAGAGAGGGCATACTCCTTGCCGTCCACGATAACGTAGCCGTCGCCCTGTCCGCAGTTTACGACGCCGAGCTCACGGTTGTAGAGGAAGTACTTCTCCTTAATGTTCTTGTCAACGTCAAGACCGAGCTCCCAGAAGTTCTCCAGTTTCAAGGTCTTGTTTACTGGCATGGCACCACCGAAGATGAAGCGGTCATAGTGTGAATATGTAAGAAGGATAGAGTCAGCCTCCATCACCTTCTCCATGACGAAGCGCTCACGGAGCATCTTTGTGTCATAGTGCTTTACATCCTCAGGATGGCAAGCGGTTTGGAACTTCACGTGCTGAGCACCTACATAGCGGTCTGGCTCAGTAGCGTTTGCATTGAGTGCCGCAACAGCAAGAGCGGCGAGTGCAAATAATTTCTTCATATTATTATTTTATTATTATTTTGTGAATATTCTGAGTGGTCGGAGTATTCCGAGTATTCCGAGCAATCAGAGTAATCCTATTTTGTTGTCTTCTTGTTTATTGTCACGCGGTTCCACGCCAGTACACCTGCAGTGAGGATGGTGAGGATAGCTGCGCCGATGTAGTTGAGATACTTCATGCAAGCGTAGATGAGAGTTGACAATGGGCTTGAAGCGAAGTCAAGCGCACCGGCAGAGAAGCCTGCTGGCACCTGCACGGTCTTGTCGTCAGGATGAACCTGTGCTACGCTGTGGGCAGCAGAAGTGAAGTCGCCTGCCATCCATGTTACGAAGTACAGACCTATAGCCATTACTACAAGACCTACGATGAATGAGCGGAGCACATTACCGTTGGTGTATGGCAATACCATTACGAATACATAGAACATACCTGCAAGTGATGCCAAAGGCAGGAACTGGTTGCCTGGAAGAACAACGGCGAGTACCAGTGTTACAGGAATGAGGAGCAGTGACACTACCAATGTGGTAGGATGACCGATGACAAGTGCTGGTGACATACCGATGTAGAGTTCCTTGTCCTCGCCAAACTTCTTCGCGATAAGCTCCTTGGTAGCCTCTGCGATAGGCTTCAGACCCTCGATGAAGAGTGAGGTGATACGTGGGATGAGCTCCATAACGGCACCCATCTTGATACCTATCTGCAGTGTGGTAGGGATGTTGTCAACAAGTTCTTTGCCATCCTTGCAAGCAAGGCAGCCGATGATGATACCTATCAGCACACCGAGGAAGAGAGGCTCGCCGAAGAGACCGAACTTCTTCTTCATACCCTCAGAGTCGATATTCACCTTGTTGATGCCAGGAACGTAATCCAGTGCCTTGTTGATAACGATAGCGAAAGGCATGAAACCCTGACAGAAAGGCTGAGGGATAGATATACCATCCATGCCAGGATAGAACTTCTGGAAACGCTTGGCGGTCATATCTGCCATTACGAGTGTGAGTATATAGCAGATGATGGCAGCGAAGAAGCCCCATGCTATAGAGTCGGTCATGAAATAGACAACGGCGCCGATGAAAGCAAAATGCCAGTAGTTCCACAGGTCGATGTTGACTGTGCGAGTGCAACCTGTAAGCAGCAGCACGAGGTTAACGCCCAGACATACAGGAATGATGAATGAGCCTACCAAAGTATTGTAAGCGACAGATGCAGCAGCAGGCCATCCCATGTCGAACACCTGCAGCTTCAGGTCGTAAATCTCTACTACCTTTCCCAGGGCAGGTGACATAGTGTCAACGAGCAATGCGGTAATGATACTAAGTCCTACGAAACCTACGCCGACGTAGAGTCCGCTCTTCAGGGCTTTTGAGAACTTGATGCCTATGCAAACACCGAGTATGGTGAAGATGATTGGCATCATAACAGCGGCACCGAGGCCGATGATGTATGAAAATACAGCTTCCATCTAGTTAGTTATGAATTATGAGTTATGAGTTGTTAATTTTACTATTAATTTATGCACTATTTATACATTATGCATTCTTGCTTTGGCAAGCGTCACTGCGTGCCGAGCGATGCATTATGAATTCTGCATTACTTAATGCATACTGGTTTCTCCATCTCTTTCTTCCACTCCTTCAGGTACTTGAACCATGCGTCCTTGTCCTTGAAGCCGAATGTCTCGATGTCACAAGTACATGTGAACCAGTAGTGCATATTATCAGTATCGGTACCTACGACCTGCACATAAGCCTGGTTAGGCAGATGCTCCTTACCGTCGGTGAAATGAGAGTCTGCTTTGTAATACTGCTTTGGCACATAGATGCCCAGGCCAACCGTTATAGTGTCATACACCTTAGGATTGTTTCCTGCACATGCCCTGCCCCAGTCACCGCGCAGTCCTGCCTTGTCAGAAAACTCTGTAGAACCTTCTACGATATCAACGATACCGGTAGAGAGAGGTATGTCTGCCACTGGGCGTGAGAACTTCACCTGCACCTCTACGTCACGGTGTCCGTAGTAAAGGATGTAACGTGTGCGTATGTCAACAGGCTTGCAACCCTCGTAAGGCTGCCAAGCCTTGTTTGTTATGTCAAGGATTGTGCGAACAGGACCTTCTGTAACTACGGTCTGCGTGCGGTTTCTTACATTCTCGAACATTACAGACTTCTTGCCATCCCATCCGTGTAGTGCGCCACAGCCGTATGTAGAACCGGTGTAGAGTACATCCTCGCCATATCCTTTGTCGCGCTGTTCCTGAGTGGTGTAGAAAGCTGTCTCTGCAATATCCATCTTATAGTTGCGATGACCATAATAGTCAAGTGACTGACGGTGGTCTGCATAAACGCGGAAGCCTACCATGTCATTCTCCATGACGGCACCGTGCGGGAAGATGTAGTTATACGGATTGGTATCCTTAGGGAATGTTACGGAAGTGATACGCTGATGCTTCTGGTTTTTTTCTGAACGATCGCGTATGCCGAGATATCCGTAGGTGCGGTTTTCTGCCTGCTTTACGCAGTTGTCTTTGTAGAATGTAACGCTGAACTCCTGTTTCTCTTTCTTGTCCATGTCGGTAAGGAATGCGAGTTCATCGTATATGCCGTCGTCGTTGAGGTCGTCCAACTGGCATGGTATGGCGACGCCATTCAGTTTAACTTCAGCAGAGGCGTAGTTGCCCCTTACTGCCAGTACCACAGGAACTGCCTTGCGAGCACCTGCAGGGTTGGTTACGGTGACTTTTACCAAACTGTCGCCGTCGCAGTTTACTGCATGTGCTGATGCACTAAGTGCCATAGCGGCAATTACGGTCAGTAAATTTCTCATTATTCTCATTCGTTATATGTTTTTCTTTATCTCCATTAGAGGTTTCATGACGAATTCTCTCTCTTGCATGAGAGGGTGGGGGATTACGAGGTCGGGGTCGTTTATGCTGATGTCATCATACAGCAGTATGTCGATGTCGATTATACGGTCATGGTAGATGCCTTCATTCGACTTCTGTTTCCTACCCATTACCTTCTCTATATGCTGCGTAGCACGAAGCAGCTGATGTGGCGTCAGTGCCGTTTCAACGTATGCTACGCTGTTGAGGAAGGTGTTTTCAGACTCAAATCCCCATGGCTCGGTCTCTATTATAGACGAGCGATGCTTTATATTCCCCACGTAGAGTTCTACCTGGCGGTATGCCTCGATGATGTTTTCCTCTTTATCACCGAGATTAGTGCCGAAAGCTAGATAAACCGTGTGCATAATACAAGTATTAAGAACATTATGATACTAACCAAGATGAGTAGCAAACCATCCTTCCAGGGAAGTTTCCTGGCGTCACGTCCGGTAACGATCTTTATACCACTACTGCTGTGGTGATGATGGTGATGATGATGGCGCTCTGACGAACTGCCATCACTGCTGTGGTGATGGTGTCTGCCACTTGAGTGATGGTGGTGTCCGGTCTGATCACTCGTTTTCTCTGTCTTGTTCAGGTTCTCGTCCATAGTAATAGGTGTATTATGACTGTATCGTTTTCTTTAGTCGTTGACAATCAGCATGACATCGCCGAAGCATCCGAACTTGTAGCCTGCCTTCAGAGCCTGCTTGTAGCCCTCCATGACGATTTCGTAACCACCGAATGCGCATGTTGACATAAGCATTGTTGACAGTGGGTGATAGAGGTTTACGAGCAGACTGTCTGCCAATCCGAATTCGTATGGTGGGAAGATGAACTTGTTAGTCCATCCGTCATATTCCTTCAGGAATCCGTCTGTGCCCACGCATGTCTCAGTAGCTTTCAGCACACTGGCACCGATGGCGCATACATGATGGCCAGCCTTCTTCGTATTGTTTACAAGTTCGCAGGTCTCTCTGTTGATGTGCATTTCCTCAGAGTCCATCTTGTGCTTTGACAAATCTTCCACCTCGATGGTGTTGAAGTTGCCAAGTCCGGTATGTATGGTGATGAAAGCTGAGTTTATGCCATGGATTTCCAGACGCTTCATCATCTGACGCGTAAAGTGCAATCCTGTAGAAGGTGCTGTTACAGCTCCTTCATGCTTTGCGTACACACACTGGAAATCTTCGAAGTCGTCTTCGGTCACAGGACGGTCGAGTTTGCCGTCCTTGCCCTTGTGGTCGATGATGTAGCGTGGCAATGGAGCCTGACCAAGTGCAAAGAGGTCGCGCTTGAACTCATCATGTGGGCAATCGTAGAGAAAACGCAGTGTGCGTCCACGTGAAGTGGTATTATCGATGACCTCTGCTACGAGTGAGCCGCTGTCATCGAAAAACAGTTTGTTGCCTATACGTATCTTGCGTGCAGGCTCTACCAGTACGTCCCACAGACGCATCTCCTGATTGAGTTCGCGCAACAGGAATACCTCTATCACGGCGTCGGTCTTCTCCTTTGTGCCATAGAGACGGGCAGGGAACACCTTGGTATCGTTGAATACGAAGGTATCGCCCTCGTCGAAGTAATCGAGAAGGTCAAGCATGGTAAGGAACTGTTTCTTTCCGTCCTCACCCTTTAGCTGTTTGCCCTTTGCGTCGGTCTTGTACAGACTTACCTTCTGCGACTTCTTGTGAACCACCACCATACGACATTCGTCTGGGCGCTTCAGTCGGAAGGTCTTTTCTACACCGTCACTGTTGGTTACGGTGTGTTCTATACTGTGTGGATAGAGTGCAATCTGCGACTCTGGTAGTTTGAAATCAAACTGTGATAGTTTCATGAAATATATTGGTATATCTGTATTTACTAAATTGTTTTCTGCTTTGCTCCTTAGCTTTTTATCTCAGATTTCAGCCATTCCTGAAAGTTGTCAAGGCTTATGCAGTCCTCGATGCGTACGTTGCCAAGTCTGGTGCGGCATAGTTGGGTCAGGAATGCACCGCTACCTACCGCCCTGCCGATGTCTCTGCCCAGTGAGCGTATGTATGTGCCTTTGCCACATTCTACGCGTATCTGTGCCTGCATCTTTACGGGATCGAACCACAGCAGTTCTATGTCATCAACGCGTACCGGCTTTGCCTCGAGTTTTACGTCCTTGTCCTTGCGGCGTAACTCATACGCCCTCTTGCCTCCTACGTGCACCGCACTGTATGTCGGCGGTACCTGCATGATGTCACCCTTGAACTGTTCCAGTGCCTGCAGTATCAGTTCCTTGGTTATGTGGCGGCAAGGATATGTGTGGTTTACGGTGTGCTCGCGGTCATAGCTTGCCGTCGTTGCACCAAACTGCAGTGTTGCAGTGTATTCCTTGGAGTGATACTGTAGTTCGGGTATCATCTTGGTGCATTTGCCAGTGCATAGCGTCAGCACCCCTGTAGCCAGTGGATCGAGTGTCCCTGCATGACCAGTCTTCACGCGTTTTACGCCACATGCCTTGGAAATGCGGGTACGCACGAAAGCCAGTGCTCCGAAACTCGACATGCCGTATGGCTTGTTTATATGTAATATCTCGCCTTCTACGAAATTCATTTAATCAACCATTACCAGTGAGTGTCCCGTCAGCAGCAACGCTATGATTACGCCGCCTACGACGATACGATATATACCGAATGCCTTGAAGCCGTATTTTGACAGGAAGGACACGAACCACTTCATTGCCAGCAGTGCCACTACGAAAGCCACGGCGCAGCCCAGGAGCAGCATGGTGATATTGTGGCTGGTAGCCCATGAGGTGTCTTCTTTCAGCAAATCAAGCAGGTCAAGCAACGTGGCTCCCGCCATCGTCGGCACTGCAAGGAAGAAGGAAAACTCTGCTGCGCGTTTGCGAGTCAATCCCTGAGCCATACCGCCTACTATGGTAGCCATAGAGCGTGACACTCCGGGTATCACTGATATACATTGATAGAGTCCTATCATGAAGGCGCGTTTCTCGTTCACCTTGTTCTCTTCCGTACCTTTGTTGAGCAACTTGTCACAGTAGAGCATGAACACACCGCCTATTACCAACATTACTGCAACCACCTCCACGCTGTCGAGGAGCCAGTCAAGCAGTCCTGATTTCTTTGCAAGCAGTCCTACTACGACCGCTGGCACCACGCCCACTATCAGCAGCCAGTAGAAATAGAAGCGATGCTTCAGGCGCTGCCATAAGTTGCTGCCTTCGGGCGCTGGAGTGTTATCAAACTGGAAGAAGCGCTTCCAATAAAGGCATACCACTGAAAGTATGGCTCCAAACTGTATTATAAAGGTAAAGGCATGGACAAAAGGGTCGCCCTGCTGAATGCCCAGCAGGTTCTGAGTGATAATCATGTGTCCAGTGGAAGATACAGGCAGGAACTCTGTCAGTCCCTCCACCACAGCGATAATCACCGTCTCAAGCCACGTCATTTATCCTCCTCCTCGTTATTCTTAGACTTATACATTATTCCGCCGATAATCGATATGAAACCGAAGAAGCATATCACCGGTGCAATCTTAGTACGCATGGTAGAGAATATCTCCGCATCGAAATGCGTATCGTCTGAGCTTGCGCCTATCATGAGCAGGAAACCTGCAATGACCACCAGCATACTGACTCCTATCAGTATGAAATTTGTCTTTGAGAATGCAAAATTCTTATTTTCCTCCATTATATATAATTTGTTTTTTCAATTCTTCAATCCTTCAATTCTTGTCCTCTTCAATTCTTCAATCATCGATAGAGTCTCTCGGATGGCATATTGAGGTATCTCGTTACGGAGATGAACACGCATATGGTAGATATTATCACGCCAGCCAATAACACTGCAGCGGCGGTGATGGCAAGTACCTGCCATGTTACGACAGCTGTAATGTCGGGTTCGTATGTGTATAGTGCATAAACGCCGCCTGCCAATACTATAATGGCGAGAACGCCGGCGAGCAAGCCCTCGATAACAGCTACGTAGAGGAACGGACGGCGTATGAACGACCATGAAGCTCCCACCAACTTCATGATGTTGATGGAGAAGCGACGTTCATAAATACCGAGCCTTACGGTGTTGTTAATCAGCGAGAAGGATATGCATGTCAGCAATACGGCGATAATCAGCATCACCAACATAACCTTGTGTAGGTTACTGTTTACTTTATCCATCAGGTCTTTTTGATATGCTACCTCCGACACCTGCTTGTAGGAACGTATCTGCTTCGTAATCCATTTCAGCGAGTCAGCGTTAGCACAGCTTGCCCTGAGATTTATCTCTGCCGATGGTACAAACGGATTAGTGCCCAGGAACTCCGAAGGGTCGGTTCCCAGTGCCTTTGTCTGTTCCTTCAGAGCCTGCTCACGGTCGATGTACTCAAGATGAGCCACCCAAGGCTTTGACTGCAATTTGCGGCATACCACTGCAGCCTCACGGTTAGACACGTCATCCTTGAACATCACTGTTACCGTGAGGTTCTCTTTAACATAGTCTGAAAGGTTGTTGGCGGTAAGTCCGATAAGTACCACCATACCTAATAAAATAAGCACAAGTGCCGTGCTTATGCATAGTGTTACCACCTGCAAACCACGACCATTTGTATTTTTTTTCGTCTTTTTAGCCATTGACGCACATATACTTTTCACGCAATTTCGGTACAAAATTACAACAAAACGAAACTATACACAAGTATTTAACTTATATTAACGCGTAAAGAACTCTTGTGTGTATCTTATTGTTACGTTCTGTGAAACTTAATGTAAGGTTAATTGATGGTTGGTTGTCTGGAATTACAAAATGGAACAGTCATTTTGATATTTGTGGCAAAGTGTTTTCGGAAGACGGTCAAAAAAAGCGCAAAATGGGGAATGAAAATGTCGAAAAGTACAGTCTGTGTTGGTTGATTTGCTAAAACATGTCGGGATTTGTCAATTTTGATAATGCAATTTTCTTAAAACGGCTTATGCTGATCTGACGGAATATTTGTTGCGTATTCTTCCGAAATTTCATTTTTTTGCCTTTTTTGTTTGTATGTTCCGGGAAAAGATAGTACCTTTGTATGCGTATATTTAACAAATGCAGACTTATAAGAATTAATTAACAGATAATACTAAACATTTTTATTTTATGGAGAATTTGGTTGTAAACGAACCGATTAAGCAGAATTTGCTTTCGGCAATGAAATGGTTGAATTTCCTTACGATTTTTTTAACTGTTATGGTGGCATTAATTGGGTTGGCTGGCATAGCTTTCTTGTTTATGCCTGCAAATGATAAATTCCCAGGATTCATAGTTGGCATAATGTATATAGTGATGGCTTTGGTGTATGTGTACCCGATAAACAAATGCTTTGAGATAATACGCAATGTACGTAATGCCATAAATGCATCGTTGCAGTCGTCGTTAGAAGATGCCACTGCGGATTTCTATGCCGTAATGAAATACTATGGGATCATGGCAATTGTGGCAGTTGCGTTCTATGTGCTGTTGATTATTTTCGGTATGGCAGCGTTTGTGTTTGCCAACTTGCTTTGATCTTAAGAAACGTTATTAATATGTCTCGTCCCAACCGGTTTGTCAGGATTGGTTGGGATGTTTTTTTTGTGTTAATACGTCGCCAGGGAAATTTTTGTGAAGAGTGTTTGATGGTACTTGTGGGAAATATTTGGGTTGTTTCCATTGGGTTGAACTTTCTTGAGTTCGGTTTTGGAAAATGAGGGGGCAACGTGCGGATGTGGAATGAAGAAAAAAACGCAACCATAGATTTTGCAGAAAAACTATAGTTGCGCTTTATATTAATTAAGGTGGGCTTATGCCTCCTTGATAGCCTTGCTGATGGCAGCGTAGATGTCATCGATAGAACCTACACCGTTGATCTTTGCGTACTTGCCCTGTGCAATGTAGAAATCCTTGAGAGGAAGAGTCTGTGAATAATATGTGTCAAGACGCTTCTTTGCTGTCTCCTCGTTGTCGTCAGCGCGACCGGAAGTCTTACCGCGTGCAATGATGCGCTTGATGAGCTCCTCGTCGTTAACCTCGAGGCCGATGACGGTAGAAACCTTCTCACCGCGCTCTTCGAGCATTTTGTCAAGAGCCTCTGCCTGTGCTATGGTGCGTGGGAAACCGTCGAAGATAACGCCAGGGATGTCCTTGCCCTTGCTGTCGAGAGTAGAGGCGAGCATGTCGATGATGAGTGAGTCTGGTACGAGCTTACCCTCGTTGATGTAGCCTGATGCAGTTTTGCCCAACTCTGTGCCTGCCTTGATTTCTGCGCGGAGCACGTCGCCGGTAGAGATGTGAGCAACTCCGAACTCTGCGATAATCTTGTCGCTCTGTGTGCCCTTGCCTGAGCCTGGGGCACCGAAAATTACAATATTCTTCATTTGTGTTTAAAAATATGTATGATTTGTTTGTAAGTTATCCTTTTGTTACGTATTGAGTTTCAGCGATCATTTACGAGTGAATAGATGTCGCGTAACTCTCGGCCGTACTGGTCGTAGTCGAGTCCGTAGCCAACAATAAAAGCCTCGGGTAACGTCATTCCTACGTATTTTACAGGAAGTCCCTCAACCTTGCATTTCTCGGGCTTGAATGAGAGAGTGCATATGTTTACGGATGCGGGGTTGTGCTCACGTAGCTTGCTTACGAGAAACTGCATGCTGAGTCCTGTCTCTACAATGTCCTCTAATATAATAATGTGTCGCCCTGTGACATCGAGGGTGACGGGTAACTCTTCTGTGATGTTGCCAGTGGTGGCAGCGCCTTCGTAACTCTTGAGCTTCGTGAAGGCAAGCTGACAAGGGAAATCTACGAGGCGTAAAATGTCTGAGGCAAATATAAACGCACCGCTGAGGACGGTTACGAATATAGGATCCAGGTCGGAATAGTCCTTGCGTAACTCATTTGCCAATTTCTTTATGGCAGAGAGTATTTCTGACTCTGGAATGGTTAATTCGAAGGTTTTGTCCTTTATTTTAATGCGTTTTTGCTCCATAAAATAAGAATTTGATGCAAAATTAATAAAAAACTTTGAATATTTTGTTATAATTCATGTTTTTTTTGTAATTTTGCAATACATTTCTATTATTCAACGAAATATTTACTGACAAGTTTTTACAGAATCATAAAAGCAGGCATAGCATGAAGATATTCACAAGTGCACAGATACATGAACTGGATAAATACACTATTGAACGTGAATCTATTACCTCTATAGATTTGATGGAGCGCGCAGCTGTGGCGTTGACAAAGGAAACGATGGAATTTTGCGATGATGATACGCAGGTTGTCGTGTTTGCTGGTCCAGGCAACAATGGTGGTGATGCGTTGGCTGTTACGCGTTTGCTGCGTGACAGAGGTGTGCAGGCCGTGGCTTATCTGTTTAACGTTACAGGGAAACTGTCACCAGACTGCCAGGCTAACCGTGATAGATTGAAAGGTAAATATGCTGATGCGCTGATAGAAGTTGTACAGGAATTTGAACCACCACATTTGGTTAAAGGTATGGTTGTGATAGATGGTTTGTTTGGTTCAGGCATAAGCAAACCGTTGACAGGAGGCTTCGCAGCCGTGGTAAGGTATGTTAATGCATCGGAAGCGATGGTGATAAGTATAGATTTGCCATCAGGTTTGATGACGGAGCAGAATACCTACAACGTAAAGCAAAATATTGTGGAGGCAGATGTGACGCTAACGCTTGGCATGAAGAAACTCTGCATGATGTTTGCCGACAATCAGCGCTATGTTGGTGATTTGCGTGTGTTGGATATTGGATTGGACAAAGAATATATTGCGAAGACCGACACTCAGTATTCTGTATTGGAAGAAGGTATGGTGAAGGAGAGAGTTAGGCAACGCAGTAAGTTCGCACACAAGGGAGATATGGGACATGCATTGATCGTTGCGGGTAGCTATGGAATGGCTGGTGCAGCTATACTTGCTGCAAAATCATGCTTGCGAAGTGGAGTGGGTAAGGTTACGGTGCATACTCCACGTTGTAATAATGATATAATGCAAATTAGCGTGCCGGAAGCAATAGTTGATGCGGATAAGGATGATGAGGCTTTTACGCAGCCTACTGACAATACAAAATACACGGCAATGGGTATCGGTCCTGGTATGGGACAAGTGGAGGGTACGGCTATTGCTCTGATGACTCAGATAAGGAATGCGAAAGTGCCCGTGGTGCTTGATGCTGATGCCTTAAATGTATTGTCATCACATAGGGCTTGGTTGCAGCAGTTGCCTGACGGACTTATTTTTACTCCGCATCCGAAAGAAATGGATAGGTTGTGCGACTCTGCGCCAGAGGATGACTATGACCGTCTGATGAAAGCTTCTGACATGGCACAGCGTGTACGTGGCTATGTGTTGCTGAAAGGACATCATACAGCGCTGTGTATGCCGGAAGGTCAGATAATCTTCAATAATACAGGAAATGCGGGGATGGCTACAGCTGGTAGCGGGGATGTCCTGACGGGAATTATAACCGGCTTGCTTGCAAGGGGGTATTCATCGGCTGATGCTACAATGATCGGAATGTATGTTCATGGATTAGCAGGCGATTTTGCCGCTAGGGAAGTCGGCGAAGAAAGTCTTGTTGCAAGTGATATTGTAAGATGCCTGCATAAAGCATTTCAGTATATAATTAAATAAGGTGCAAAAATGACGTTGTAATGATTTATGTTAAGAAATCTAAATGACATGCAAAAAATATAGACGTCAATATGTAAAATTACAAAAAAAGTTGTAATTTTGCACCTTGTTACGGAAATTACGTAAAATTACGCAAAAATGTTTCATCGGAAACTAATGAAGGAAATATACTACACAAAATCAAAATCAGCTCTGCGTCATGTGGTCATGGCGTGTGCGATGCTGTTGTCACTGAGTGTTAGCGCGCATTCAGTGATGGATGATAGTCACAACATTGATACCCTGTCATTGGCAGAACGTGTGTCTTTGCACACTAATGCAGTTGACTGGGTTATGTGTGTGCCTAACCTTGGTGTGGAGTTCGACATCAAAGGTCGTAACTACAACAGATGGTCTGTAATGGCAAATGTACGCTACCGTCCATCTATGAAGAACACGTTCGTGATGCCATTGGTATTCAACATCTTTGAGGTTTCTCTCGAAGGTCGTGCATATTGGCGCGAGCGTCAGGCTACACCAACGGGAATTTTCCATCATCACCGCTTGTGGTATGAGAAGATTCTTTCTGCGCGTGCTATGTTGCCAAGCCATCCTACATGGGTGTTCTATCGTGGTGGTTATGTAGCGTATACTAAGTACTCTTTCTTGTTGAAGGATGCAATCAAAGGTACTCAGGGCAATGCTATACAGGCTGGTTTTACATGGGGATTCGAAAAACCTCTGTATCAGTTCTCTGATGGCAATTCTTTGGATTTGGATTGCGGTTTTAGTGCAGGTTTCTGTGTTCATAAGACAGATAAATACGATATAGATCAGGAGAACAATGCCTATGGTGTGACAGAAAAGTCTGATAAGTGGAAGTTTAACCCAATACCAGTCTTGAAGGATCTCCATGTTTCTTTTGTGTATCGTTTCGGAAACTATCCTATACAGAAGAGATATCGTTGGCGCTATGATGCTGATGTTCAGTATCGTTCTTTGATGGACTCTCTGTATTCAGATGCAGAGGCAAGAGCCCTGCAGCAGTATATTGCGGATTCTATATATAAGGTAGTGTATCTGGATTTCCGTCATATATACGACTCTGTTCTTGCAGTACGTACGGCAGAAGAAAAAGCAGAACAGATTGAGCGTACTAAGAAGGATATAGAGACACTCAAGGCTGAGTCTGAGCAACAGGGTGAGGCTTTGTATGAAGTAGAGCCAGGTAAGAGTAAGAAGAATAAAAAGAATAAGAAAAAAGCCGAGGCTGAGTCTGAGGCAGAAAGTACATCTGCAGCAACACAAAGTAGTGAGCCACAGGTAGAAAGCCAACCAGAACCACAACAGCAGCCAGAACCGACTGAGGATGTGAAGGATGAGAATGCCTCAGAATCAGAACAAGATAGTGCCTTGTTGAATAGTACAAGAAAGGAGGATAATGATGAAGCTTAGAAATATAATACAAATGGCGGTGTTGACCGTAAGTGCGTTGCCGCTCACAGTATCTTTGAATTCTTGTACAGAAGAAGATATTATAGATAACTATGCATCGATACTGCATGATTCTACTTATTTCACATATAATGTGGGTAATTTGTTGGAAGATATGTGGGGTGCAGATACGTTACACATATTCACCTATGAGGTTTCTGGAGATTTGAAGCATAATTTGAAGCATGTTGCCCTTCAGCCTCAGGATGGTAGATATCAGTGGGTACCTAAGGATAGAGAGTCAGATACATCGAATGAAGATCGCATCAAAAGCATGACCCATGAAGGTTTTGATCAGAGATTCTACTATGGTGCTGGTATATTTAGAAGCGTTGCCGTCGTAACAAGAATTAATCCAAACGATTATGTTATGGATGAGGCTTTTATGAGCAATGTTATGGAGTATCCTAGCTATGATGTACTGAGAGATGTATTTTGTAGTTATAAGACATACTCTTTCCGAGATTTGTTTAGTATAGCATATGAACATAATTATGGAGAAGGTAAAAATCCTATGCAGACTCCATTCTGGTGGAATGGTGATAATGATGAACATGATCGTAATCACTATGTAAACGCAGATGGAGAAGAGGCAAAATATGTACGTCATGGAGGTCTGCCTGTATTTGGTGGCTTGTCTTTTGATACATTAAAGGTAGGTGAGCATAAGGCTATCAATTTCGAAAAGATCCCTGTAATGCGTCAATACAATATTAATATGACGTTTAAAAAGGCAGATAATCTTACAGGACTAAAAGTGAACGATATCTATGCTATAGTGTCAGGAGTTCCAAGAGGAATGAGTTTTTACTATAAGACATATGATGTCGAAAATACAGTTAAGATTCCATTTAGATTCTATCCAAATGTTGTAGATTCAGAAAATAGTAAGTCGGTGTCATACGGTGCTAATATAGTTATGTCTGGTTTCTCTTATGGAACAGAAGTGGAACCGACAACGGCAACCAACGGACCTGGCGTTATGCAGCTCTCTGTAAATTGTCAATGGAATGGAAAACCGGTGGAATTAGTTGTCTTATGTAATATTAGTAAGTCTATTATTGAGTCGGGTGTAATTAGTAAACTTGATAAAGGATGGATTTGGGGTGGAAG
Source organism: Prevotellaceae bacterium UBA3849 (assembly GCA_002392645.1). Lineage (GTDB taxonomy): Bacteria > Bacteroidota > Bacteroidia > Bacteroidales > Bacteroidaceae > Prevotella. Next base: position 14,082 of record DGHL01000069.1, on the reverse strand, counting down.
TACTGACTTGGAAATTAATATAAGTTCGGTAATAACACCTGAGATGTTAGATAAAGCTATTGCTGGTGAGACGATAATCTGGAAAGATTAATTGTTGACTTTGTGCATATAGGAGAAGATTTCATTATATAAATTGAAAAAATGAGAAAGATACTGCTTATATTGACTATAGTAGCATTGTCTGTGACGAAAAGTTCTGCTCAGATTGTATCTATCAATACCAATGCAATGATGGATGCAATGCAAGCCTATTCATTTGGTTTTGAGTTGGTATTGAATAAACGTTCGTCTTTGGCAGTTGATGGCTTATGGGGCAATAAAATAATGGGCAAGAATTGGAAGATGCTTGCTTTTCAACCAGAATGGAGACTTTATTTTGGAGGTCGTCCATTGTTCCATCATTACGTTGGTGCTGTTGGTATTCTCACGAAGTATGATATAGAAGCGTATTCAAAACGCTATCATGGTCATGCTATGGGTGCAGGTATGTCATATGGTTATGTATGGCCTGTAACTCGTCGCTTACTTATCGATTTTCATACGAGTTTGGGATTCGTAGCGCGTGACGAGAGAAATTATATGTTAAGGACTCCTTATTCTGATTATGTAAGAATAGACAAAAGTGATGAGGCAGGTGTTTATCCTACAGATGAGATTCCAACCAACTCACGTGCAACGATGTTGTGCCCTATCAAAATAGGTGTATCAGTGTCATATATATTAAAGTAAAGTCATATCAAAAACAATATAAGAATGAAGCGTAGCTTATCATACATACTCTTATTTGCTTTGCTTACTGTGCTTGGTATAAATAATGCTAAAGCACAGGGAGATGCTATTGATGCAAATGTTCACGTTTGTTTTGAGACGTCTGGACAAAAAACTTATCGTACAGTACAATATGCTTTGTTTAAGACAACGAATAAAGCTAATTCTGTGTTAAAGTCACTTGAGGATGCTATTGCTCTTCAGCGTGGTGATGGTGGTAATATTGTCTTGACAGCTTGGGACGATGCACTTGCTAAGAATAAGATTAAGTTCAGAAACTCAAAGGGTAATGGTGACTTTAGGGTGCATGCATATCCTGATATGGCGATACTTATCTCTACGTATGACCCAGAAGATGAGTTGACTATTGAGGATGCTCGATTCCAGGTTATTACTCTCGCGGAGGGTCAGACTGAGTATGAGCATGCTTTCAAGAGCACTATGGATAAGGGTTCTCAGCGAATTGAGAATGTGGATGTCTTTGGTGTTAATAAGGATACGATTAATATTGTGGCAGCTCCTCCTATTGATGATGGTAAAAATATGTATTTCAGAATACATGTAGATTTACCTAAAGCATACGGAAACAGCAAGGCACGCCTTGTTATTCAGCCAATGTCTGTAGATTGTCAGACGGAGGATACCGTGGATTATATTCCTGGTGTCGTAATGGAGGGTTATGAGTATCATAAGCTTCAGGATAAGCGTATGCGTTTCAATTATATGAAATATGATAATGTCGCATATTGCTATAGTCCAAAGTTATTGTATGATGACGAGAAAATATATGTAGATACTACGTTGGTTTATGTAAAGCCAAATCGTCGTAAGACCTATAAAATACCATACGAAGTAGTACTTGCTGAATTTAATAATGACTATTTCCATCAGTCTGCTTCGACAGGTTCTTGTAATGGTAAGAACATCTTTAAGTTCATTGATCTTGGTGTTGCCGCTGCTGATATGGATGTTGATGAGTTCCAGGTAACAGCAGAGAGTAACTACGATACGAAGAATCAGGATCTCCGTCTTAGATTTATAGTCGGTAAATCAGAACTGATTAACGACTCTATTAATGAAAAGATGTTGAATGACCTTGTTACAGAGTTGCGTTCATATGGAGATCAGTTGATGGAAGTTAAGGTTGAGGCTTCGGCTTCACCGGAAGGTGGTTTGGAATCAAACCGCAGACTTGCAGCAGAACGTACAAAGGTTGCCGTTCAGAAGGTGCGCAATTACATGGGTAAGGTAGATGTTGCGTTCCATACAGGTGCTCCAAAGGTGTACACTTGGGAAGACGTTGCAAAACAGGTTGAAGAAGATGGATTCCCTGGTCATGCAGAACAGATTCGTAAGAATATGGGTATGAATGGTTATGGCGGCGATGCAGCTATACAGGCCATTGAAGGCTATGAAACTGTCATAGAACCTGTACTTGTTACTCAGCGTCGTATGCGTGTGACATATCGTTATGAGCGTGAGCATATTATGGATGCGGATGAGGCATATGCTGCATATTTGGAGCGTAAGCACGATTTGCTTCAGGGAAAGGGAAAGGATTTTTCTGATGGTGACTACTATAACCTTTATACTGTAATCAAAGATTCAGCAGAATTGGATACTCTTACGATGATTGCATATAATCACGTAACAAGAACTGCTGGTTATGAAAATATCAAGTTCTCAATGTATGTAGCCAATAAGATGGCTATGTTGAACTCACGTCAGGGTAAGCCTGATGCAAGGGTGCTTGCTCCATTTATCAATTCCCGTTTGCGTGCGATGTCAGTTCGTGAGCGTAGTGAGAAGGCACAGAAAAACCGTCGTGAGGTGTTGATTAATCAGATTATCACATACTTCCAGATGGAAGAGCGTGATAGTGCTTTGAGCTATTGTAACTATTGGTTTGCTAATGACAATGACCCGAAAGTAGAGCGACTCAAGAAATATATAAAGTTCAAGGAGGGTTTCGTAAAGTATGCTACACATCAGCTTTCTCCTGCAGAGGAGAAGGAGGTTCTTGATGCAATGAATTTTGTCATCAGTTGTTCTCCTGATAATAAGGCTGTTATTTATACAGAAGCACGTGAAATATTGAACGTACCAAATTCTGTTTGTCAGGAGTTGGTTGCTGCAATGGATGATGAGAATCCAAAGAAATGGTATCTTCGTGGTATTTTGGAAGCTGATTTAGAGGAACAGCGTCTTGGAGAACCAAAGAAACCAGGATATATCCCAAAGTATCTGTGCTTCTTTGATCATAGCTTTGAGCTTGAGCCATCGTTTAAATGGTTGTATCTTGCCGATGGTCAGGTAAGTGATAAGTTGCGTGAGAAGTTTAAATACAGTAAGAAACAGAAAGAACGTTATCGCGATATGTTTAATAACTCTGTAACTCTCAAGAACGAAGCAACAGCCGACGGAGCTAATGATGTTATGGAGATTAGTGGTGATGAAGACGAAGTAGATGAGTCAACTGAGAATGGAGAAAATCCAGTAGGGGAAGGTGAGGCATCTAAAGAGAATAGTGAATCTACTGAATAAAGCTGAATTCTACAGATAAAAAATGAATAGAAAATTAATTCCTGTTGTATTAACAGCACTGCTGTTGGGGCTGCAGAGCAACTGTAGCTTAAAGGCTGCGCCTACGGTTAATCCTTCGGACTTGGCTTCATTGAGGCTTATGGATCCGTTGGATACGCTTGACGAGGAAGATCTGCAGGCTATGCGTGACACCATAAAGATGTCACGTAAGAACCTTGCTCGTGGTACCAATGCGGTGAATGCTTTGGATTACAGTGTCAAGGACTTCTATAAACCGAAAGGATACCAATTCTATAAGGGAATTCTGCAGAATCTCTATTATGGTGTCTCTGCTGGTTATGAGCAAGTCTTGCCGCAGGCTGAGAATGCCCCTAAATTGAATCTTATACAGATTATGGGACAGGTTGGAACCAGGCTGAACAAACTGAATGGACTTAGACTTAGTGCAGGTTTGGGATGGGGTTACAACTATCAGCGTGGTCTTCGTCTTGCACGTGTATCTGGTAGGTTAGACTATATGCATGACATCACAACACACTTTGAGGGATATAACTCTTCTCGTTGGTTGGATGTGCAGGCACTTGTAGGTATTGGAGGTAACTATACGTTCTTCAATGGAACTGGCAAGAAAAAGTTCGCGCCAGAGGCACATACTGGTGTTCAATTGAAGATATTCACAGGCCCTCACACATATTTGAACATTGAGCCATACATGGGTATCGGTGGACCACAAATGGATTATGAATATCTTCGTAACTGGCGTGGATTTGATCTCTTCTATGGAACCAATGTATCGTTTGAGTTCGCTCTGAATGATAACCTTTCTAAGGCTGCACGTGTGAAGTTCATGCTCTCTCGCTTGGAGAAGTTCCCAGAGGAGACGTATGAGACTAACGAGCTTTGGCGCAGACCTTGGTTTGTTGAGTTCGCTGGTGGCTTGAACTGGTCAGAGACAATGAAACTCAATGATTTGAAGTTTGGCAACTCAACAGGCCATACTACTACTGTTAGTATAGGTAAATGGTGGTCTCCTGTCTTAGGTTTCCGCTTCTCGGGATTCACTCAGATAGCTAAACGCGAAGAAGTCGTTTATGAAGGTCAGGGCAATGACGTCGCTCCTTATGGTGATATGACGCAAACGTTTAATACTCACTATATGGGTATTCGTGCGGAAGCATTGTTCAATCCATTTGGTTTTTTCTATAAGAAATTCAGTTGGAATCAGCCATTTGGAGGTTATGCATTCTTTGGTTTGGGTTATGGTACGATGTCAAAGTATAAAGCTACTTTCGTAGAGAAACATCGTATTGGTACAGAGTCTTACACTTTTGGTGTACATGCGTATGCTTATATCAATCCTGATTTACAAGTGTTCTTAGAGCCTCGCTATTCTCATAGTGTTTATAGAGAGAATGAAGAACTCCACGATATGAACCACATGTCTCTTAATCTTGGTCTGACGGTGATGGTACGTAGTCCTCACTATCGTCCTGTTGAAGAGATGGATGCTGTACAGCATTATACATATAAGACTAATAAGGGCGTTCGAGTTGGTATTGCTGGCGGATTTGCAATGTTGTCACGTCGTTATAGCGATTGGGGAGCAGGCAACTTCGAGTGGAACGGTCAGATTTGGGCAGACTATACGCTTAATACATATATAGGTATACGTGCCAGTCTTAATATGATGAATCCAAGTCGTCTTGAGAATTTGCCTTACAGTGCACATTATCGTATGGATAATGGTGTGATGTGGTCAAAGGGACGTACAGGCCTCGTTCAGGTAGACCGTCAGGTATTCTTTGGAGCACTTGCATTTGAGGGTAACCTCATGAACCTATGTGCTGGACGAATGAATAAGCGTAAGTTTGAGATGCATGCTTATGTAGGTCCTGCATTTATGTGGTTGTCTGGTGTTAAATTCAAAGTTGCTCCATCTGAGCCAGTGTTTGATGGTGGATACAATTCTGCACCTCAGTTCCAAGACGATAAAAACTGGTACTTTGGTGTTAATGGCGGATTCAAACTTGCATATCCTTTAGGCAAGAAGGGATTTTCACTGTTCTTCAACCCGGAAGTATATTTCATAGCTCAGAAGAGCGAGTATGATATCAAGGGATTCAACACTATCAGTATCACTGATAAACTGCACTTGTATGAGTCTCTGAATTTCGGTTTGCAATACAAGATTGGCAGTCTGCGTCGTGATCCTGCAAAGGTAAAGGCTTTGCATGAACGTCATGATAACAGATATAAGAGCAGACAGTTACGCATGGTAGAGAAATACAATGCGAAGTATGCAAAGAAGATGGCCAAACAGCATAAAAAGAAGTAAAAATAAAACTCTCAATAATCTTTAGTGATGATAGTAAAGAGACTACATACAATCATAGCTTTGCTTTGTTTTGTGTTCGTAATGCCTGCAAATGCACAGAAGATGGCAAAGGAGGCAGATGCGGTACAGGCAGCTATGGCAGAGGTTATACATAAGTATTCCACTCAGGCGGACACAATTGCTAAGGAATTGTCTGCACGATTCTACAAGGATCCATATATACAGACAGCTCTTGCTCGTGCTTACTTCCGTAATAGCGAGCGTGAGAAAACGCGTATGTACCTTGATAAGGCTTTTGCTGTAGATCCTAATTTCACTCAAGCATTCATCCTCAAGGGTGATATGTATGGAGATTGGGAAGTTGATTCAGCATGCTTGTGGTTTGACAAGGCAATAGAGAGTAATCCACAGAATCCAGAGCCTTATATAAAGTATGCGAATGTTATTTCTCGTGTTGATATAGAAAAGGCAAAGGCAAAATTGGAGGAGTTGCGTTTGGCTGTACCGACCTATAATGTTGATATAGAGATAGCAATGCTTTATAACAAGATGGGTAAGGACGAAGAAGCTGCTGCTGCAATGGAGAATGTGGATCCATATTCTTTGACGATGAACCAGTTGATTCAGTATGTCCAGAACTGCTATTGGAGTCAGAACGATATCAAGTGTATGGAACTCTGTCTTATTGGTTGTGAGAAATTCCCAGAGAACAAAGGTTTTAATCGCGTATATTTCTGGAGTGCCACGCGTTCAGCCATGTATACGGAAGCAATGGCTCACGGAAAGATTTGGTTTGATAATGCTAAGGATTCAATAAACTCAATCGACTACTTCTCGTTAGGTTCTTGTTACCTTGGTATGTCACAGTTTGACGATGCTTTCAACACTTATGCAAAGATTCCTGAGTGTACTGACTATTTCGTATCTCAGATGGATGGTCAGATTCGACAGATGCTCAACAAGAACATAGACGTTCTTAAGGCAGAGAAGCGTTACAAGGATGCTTTGAACCTTTATAAGTTGTTTATGGAGAAGTATCCATCATCAGACAAGGCTTATATGCTATATCAATATGCTGGTATATATCGAGATTGGCAGGATGGTCTTGAAGGAGAAGAGAAGTTGACTGTCATAAGGCAGATGTTCAATGTATATGAGCAACTTGAGACGGAATATCCAAATTGGGAGAATCTGCACTATGTGCTTTACACTCATGCTCGTTGGACCTATTCTTACTTTGACCCGGAGAATACCCAGTGTCTGGCGGAGCCTTTATATCAAAAGCTATATGATTTCTGTGTTGCAAAGGAAGAGCAGACAGATCAGTTGAGAAGTATGGAAATCGAGGCTTGCCGTTATCTTGCTTCCGTAGCATATTTCTCACGTCATGACCTGAAGACAGCTCGCGTATGGTGGAATCGTATTCTTAGCATAGATCCAGAGGATGAGAATGCTGCTAAGGCACTTAAGACAATCAAGAAGTAAAGAAAAGAGGTAATTACAGCTATATAGAAAACTCAGTCAAGTATTTTTAAGTAGAAATGCTTTACTGAGTTTTTTTATTCACATCAAGTTGCAGGCATTATATACTGTCTGCATAAACATCGAAAGAAAGTCATATGAAACAGCAAAACTCGGTATTACGATCCATCGACTGGATTACAATCCTTATATACATAGCCCTGTTAGCATTTGGTTGGGTCAGTGTGTGTGGAGCCAGTTATTCATACGGTGATGCCGATCTGTTCTCGCTTGAAACGCGTTCAGGCATGCAGATCGTCTGGATTGTTACGAGTATTATGCTCGGTACATGTTTACTTCTTATAGACGACAGACTATACGAGACATTTGCTTTCGCCATATATGTAGTAATGTTGCTGCTACTCTTTGCAACGATTTTCAATCCTCATGAAATCAAGGGCTCCCGTTCCTGGATAGTTATGGGACCGTTGAGAATCCAACCGGCAGAATTCGCTAAATTCGCTACAGCGTTGGCAGTGGCAAAACTCATGTCGGGGTATAAGTTCAGCATAGAGAAGTGGAAAGATCTTGCCAAGGCAATAGCTATGATCATAACGCCAATGATACTCATAGTGATGCAGAAAGAGACAGGATCAGCCCTTGTATATGCCTCGCTATTCTTGATGTTATATCGTGAAGGTATGACAGGAAGTTTCCTCTTTACGGGCATTGCCATGGTAGTATATTTTGTAGTCGGCATACGCTTTGAACAACCTTTGCTTTGGGAAACTCCTACTCATGTAGGTCCGTTTGTGGTGTTGTTGCTCATACAGATTCTTACCTCTGCTTTGGTTTTAGTGTATTGTAAGGCAAAGAAAGAGGCAAAATATATATTCCTAACGTCTGTAGGTATAACCTTATTGGCATTACTGTTTTCACAGTTCGTCATACCATTCAATATCATTTGGGTGCAGTTGCTATTGCTTGTCGTAACCATCTGTTACCTTGCCTGGCTTTTGTATTACAACCACATGCGTGAATACTTCTTTATTTTGCTGTTCACTATTGGTTCTGCGGTATTCTTCTTTTCGGCCTCCTATGTGCTCAATAATATAATGGAACCCCATCAACGTGTGCGCATCAATGTACTCTTAGGTTTGGAAGAAGACCTTGCCGGTGCAGGATATAATGTTCACCAAAGTGAGATAGCGATTGGCTCTGGTGGCTTACGGGGCAAAGGATTTCTTAATGGCACCCAGACAAAGTTGAAATTTGTTCCAGAGCAAGATACTGACTTTATATTCTGCACAGTCGGAGAAGAAGAAGGCTTTCTCGGTTCCGCAAGTGTATTATTGCTATTCTTGTGTCTTATTCTTAGGCTAATCTATGTGTCAGAGCGTCAAACCCACACCTTTGGTAGAGTTTACGGCTATTGCGTCGTAAGTATATTCCTGTTTCATCTATTTATCAATGTAGGTATGGTATTAGGATTGACGCCAGTGATAGGCATCCCATTGCCATTCTTCAGTTATGGAGGTTCTTCCTTGTGGGGATTCACACTCCTCCTGTTTATCTTCCTGCGTATAGATGCCAGCCGCAAGCTTATGCGACAATAATATGCTATGCTGAATGTATGATCCTTTATTCCCATGTCTTATACAGCATTCATACACGTCGAATATATACTCAAAGAAATGTCCGGAAAGCAAATCCGGACATTTTTTTATATACTGTAAAAGCGGTAATAAGAATTCTCCCAAAAAGGCTAAAGCTTTTTTGTTGTAATATGATAGCTTTTAACATTTAAGGTGGGTTCTATAAATTACCACCGTAATGTTATACTTAAAGTGTAAGTTGACGTTTTGCCATCTTTTCGTTTTCTTTCGGTGCATACTGTCAGCATCTTCGGTCACATAGCCCGCTATGGTCAATGGTCTTTACACCCCCTCCGCTTCGCTTCTCCCCCGTTTACCGGGGGAGCGCAACCCTCATCTGCTGACACTCTGCCCTCGAAAGAAATCCGAAAATCTGTCAAAGCTAATTTATAGAACCCACCTTAAAATAATAGCAGTTACGATATAAAAAGCCCTAGATAGAAACATAATATGAGAGCTTTTATACGTACTATGCCTCCAAAACACAAGAGTTTTTCCGATATTACGGAGTCGTTCGCAAGTATTCCGTACAAGATGCTCTGTTATGCGTATTTTGTTATAGTCTCGTTTGTATGTGAATAAAAAGCAGAAACATACATTTTTTTTATTCCAATGCATAGAAAATTTGGTGAATTGAAATAAAAATATTAATTTTGTAACTTGATATATCATTTTATTTATTTATACGTAGGCTCTGCTTGCTTATTGATTGGGAGTGTAGATCTTCTTAGCAATGCATAATGTGGAGTTTTAAATATTATTCATGGAAAGTAATTTCGTAGATTATGTAAAGATACTGTGCCGCTCTGGTAAGGGAGGTAAGGGCAGTATGCATCTGAAACATATAAAGTATAATCCTAACGGAGGTCCCGACGGTGGAGATGGAGGCAAGGGTGGTAGCATCATATTGCGTGGCAACCATAACTACTGGACACTGCTTCATCTGCGCTATCAGCGCCACATCTTTGCGGAGCACGGAGGCAACGGAGGTAAGGACAAGTGTCATGGTACCGACGGTAAGGATGTATATATCGATGTACCGTGCGGTACGGTGGTCTATGACGCAGAGACGGGCAAGTTCGTTTGTGATGTAATGGAAGACGGTCAGGAGGTTATGCTCCTGAAAGGTGGACGTGGCGGATTGGGTAATTTCCAGTTTAGGACAGCCACCAATCAGGCACCGCGTTTTGCTCAGCCAGGCGAACCAATGCAGGAGATGACTGTGATCATGGAACTCAAGTTGCTTGCCGACGTAGGACTTGTAGGACTGCCTAACGCAGGTAAGTCCACGTTGTTGTCTGCATTGTCAGCGGCAAAGCCAAAGATAGCCAACTATCCATTCACCACCCTTGAGCCGTCCTTGGGTATTGTCAGCTATCGTGACCACCAGTCGTTCGTCATGGCAGACATACCAGGTATAATAGAGGGTGCCGCAGAAGGAAAAGGACTCGGACTGCGCTTCCTGCGTCATATAGAGCGCAACTCGCTGTTGCTCTTTATGGTCCCTGGAGATACTGATGATATAAAGAAAGAGTATGAACTGCTGCTCAACGAATTGGCGCAGTTCAATCCTGAGATGCTGCAAAAGCACCGTGTGCTTGCCGTTACTAAGTGTGACCTGCTTGACGAGGAACTCATGGAGATGCTGCGACAAGACCTGCCTCAAGACCTTCAGGTGGTGTTTATATCAGCCGTCACCGGCATGGGACTTAGTGAACTAAAAGACATACTGTGGGCAGAGTTGAACAGTGAGTCCAACAAAATAAAGGGAGTGATAGCCGAAGACACTTTAGTGCACCGCGATAAGGATATGTCATACCTCGCTGCCGAAGTGTATGATGAGGACCGCCTTGCCGACGAGGAGATAGGCAAGATGCCAGGAGAAGATACAGACGATGATATAGAGTACCTTGACGAGGACGAGATAGAAGACCTTGAGGACTTTGAATATACCGAGTAATACACATGGAATTCTATACATTAGGAAACAAAGTGACGGCATTCACCACTGACCGCATCATAGGGCGCAACCGTGAATTGCTGCTAGCAGCCTTGCCTGTGCAGGCTACGGATTTAGTGTATCCGCATCAAACCCATACAGATTGCATTGCAGTTATAGATGAACGCATGCTTGCTATGAAGGCAGAAGACCGTAAGGCACAACTCGAGGGCATCGATGCAGTTATAAGCGACAAACCAGGTGTAGCTATAGGCATCAGCACTGCAGACTGCATACCAGTTTTGGTGTACGACCCTGAGCACCATATAGCCGCTGCCATACATGCAGGTTGGAAAGGAACGGTAAAGCGTATTGTTGAAAAGACAATGGCAGAGATGCATCGCGTGTACGCCACCGATGCCTCCCTGTGCACAGCAGCCATAGGTCCCGGCATAAGCCAGGATAGTTTCGAGGTAGGGCAGGAGGTTGTTGACACCTTCGCTACGGCAGGTTTCGCCATGGAACGCTATACCGTTATGATGCCCGATATGCACGGGGCAAACATCGAAAAGCCCCACATAGACCTGAAAGAGATAAACCGCCAGCAACTCATAAATGCAGGTGTGAAGGCTTCCAACATCACCGTCTCTCCGATAGACACCTTCACCGATTTACGTTTCTATTCTGCGCGTCGCGAGCAAAAGCCGCCTTTGGCAGACGGTACCGTAGTGAAATGCGGTCGCATACTGAGCGGATTTGTGCTTTCTTGATTAATCGACAGAATAATGTAGGGTAAATATAAAAGAACCATCCACGTTAAAAACCTCAAATTATAATGCAAGCAAACAAGATGATATCGTTATTGGTAGGTATTATGATAGTGTGTGCCTCGTTTACGCTCTATGCCGCCAATAATACAGATGGCAGTGCTAAGGCTGTTAACTATACCAGTACGCACTATGATGACCATAATGGAATGTCGCAGTGGCATCTTACGAAAATACTGCAGGACAGTCGTGGCTTCATGTGGTTCTCCACATGGAACGGCCTGAACCGCTTTGATGGTTATGAGTTTGCTGTGTTCAAGTCAAAGCCTGGCGACGGTAATAACCTTACGTCCGATCGCATACGCAACATGATGTTTGGTGAAGACGGCAATATATACTGTGTCAATGGCGATATGGTATGGCGTTTCAACCTTAATACATACAAATTCGAAACAGTAGATTCAGCCTTGCAGGAACGTTATCTCGCAAGAATGAACTACGATACTTCGGTCACAAAGACCTGGAGGACATTCAAGTTTGGTGAGTTTGAATACGATGATGTGCGTCAGTATTTGCAAGATACGCAGAAGAATCATTGGCTCATGCGCCGTTTCGGAGTACAGAAGATTTCGCCAAAGGCAAAGCCAGCCACGCTGTTGAGCTGTGTTCCGTCATCTACCGTGCGTGCACTCTTTATGGATAAAAAGAAACGTATATGGGTAGGTACGCGCGATTCTAATATAGTGGTGGTGCTCGATAGCCTTGCAAACTTCATAGGCTATCTCGGTTTGGATGGAAAACTGCACCAAAGCGTTACGCAGTTTGCGCCTACATATTGCATTTATCAGCAACGCAACGGAACAATATGGATAGGTAGCAAGCCAGATGGAGCCTTCCGACTTACCGAAACGTCAGAAGGACAGTTCAAGGTGGAGCATTTTAATAAGGGAGATGCCGCGCAGGTTAAGGCAGGTAAGGCATTAAACAGCTCCGACATATATAACTTCCTCGAAGACAAGAAGGGACGTCTATGGGTAGCTACTCAGGGAGGCGGACTTAACATTATTGCCAATCCTAATGCACCGAAGGGTGAGATGCGTTTCTATAACGTAGAGAATTCCATAAAGAATTTCCCAGCCTCCAATGCCTTGATGCGTAGGCTCTATGCCCTTGGCGACTCACTTGTTTTGGCAACCACTACGGAAGGACTACTTGTGATAGACAATGTGCAGGGTGATCCAAGCAAACTGAAGTTCACGCGCCATCAGCGTGAGTCTGTTCGCGAGTCAAGCCTGTCGTGCAGTGCCACCATGGATGTGGTTATAGACCGTAAGGGTAGGGTGTTCGTCTCTACTGAGAGCGGAGGCGTCAATTTATTGCTTACGAAAGATTTGCGAGCACCACAGTTCGAGTTTTGTCACTATGACACCGACAATGGCATGGGATCAGATGCCGCCCTCGCCATGACAGAGGTTGGCGACGAGATACTCATACAGTGCAATAATCAGGTAACACGTCTGAATGCAGATCTTGGTACATTGGAGAACTTTAACGACATGTTCTTCACCATTGCCTCACGCTTCTCTGACGCAGAGCCTATATTGCTACGCGATGGTCGATGGTTGTTGACACTTGAAAATGGAGTGCTCGTTATGCCGGAACAGATGTTCCATCAGCGTGTATATGTTCCACGTATCGTATTCACATCGTTCGATGTGCCAGATGAACCGATTGACTATTCTGCAGACAATCGCGACACATTGGAACTGTCTTCCACAGAGCGTGATGTCACCATCAGCTATGCAGCCCTTGACTATACTGACAATTCAAATATAAAGTATGTCACGCGTGTGTTGGAAGAGCGCCATTGGTGGCAGAGGGCAGACTCGGCAGAGTGGTCTGTGCCACAGGAAAACCGTAGCATAACGCTGTATAACCTGTCGCCAGGCACATATACCCTGGAGGTCCGCTCTACCAATGCTGAAGGATTGTGGGTTGACAATGTGCGCAAGCTCACCATTATAGTGAAGCCGCGTATATGGGAAACCACCTTTGCATACATTATGTATATATTGCTGACCGTCTTGTTGGTGGCAGGTATCACATATACTATAATGTATATAAAGAACCTCAAACGTCAGCGTGAGGAAAATCTGCAGGCATACCTCAAGTTGTTTGAAGGCCATACAGCGGAACATTCTACAGATGAAGCACAGGCACGTGCGAGCCTCGGCATAGAGTCTGGTGTGGAGGCAGCAATGCCGGAGAGTTCTACGGTAGCTCATGTAGAGCCACAGGTAATCATTTCATCATCGATAATCAATGAAGAAGACGACGCCTTCATGCGCCGCCTGCTTGACTTCGTAGATGAAAATCTGGGCAACAGCGACGTCGGAGTTGACGAGATGGCAAGTGCTACGGCAACCAGCCGTTCTAGCCTGAACCGTAAGATGAAGCAATTGTTGGGTATTACGCCAGCCGACTTCCTCAGGGAGGCACGTATGAAGCGTGCAAAGCAACTGCTTGCAACCACCATGCGTGGTGTCAACGAGATTGCCTATGGATGTGGTTTCTCTGATCCGAAATACTTCTCAAAATGCTTCAAGGCAGCGG
>DGHL01000003.1 GCA_002392645.1 Prevotellaceae bacterium UBA3849 | reverse complement strand
ATCAACTACATAGCTGGTTACTATCTGGGCAGACCGCTGATATACAGTTTTGCCAACAGCAGATGGGGCAAGATGTGCCTGCTGAACCAGAAAAAAGTGGAACAGGCAGAGAAATATTTTGATGACCACGGTGCAGTAGCTACCATAACGGGCAGACTCATACCTGGCATAAGGCACCTGATATCTATACCCGCTGGACTGGCAAGGATGAACTTCTGGCGATTCCTGCTCTACACTACCCTCGGCGCAGGGGTGTGGAACTGTATATTGGCAGGACTGGGCTGGTATCTGCACACCTTCGTTACGAGAGACGAACTGAACGTGAAGATAGAGGAATACAGCGAGTACATCAAGTATGCCATCATATTGCTGGTGATACTGGCGGTTGTCTTCTTCCTGGCAAAGAATGCCTACAAGAGGACAAAAAACACAAAATAAACGGCAAAAAGCACTACAGACAAGGTAAAACAAAGCAAAAGTTGCAATTTTCTTGAAAAAAGTCAAGAAAAAACTTGCAAGTAATGAAAAAATACCTTAACTTTGTGCTCGTTATCCTGAATACAATCTTTTTACCTTAAAGAAGCTAATACCTATTGAGATTGGAACGCCCACATCGTGAGATGCAGGCGTTTCGTTTTTTATTTACTCTTGTTCAGAGTGATGGGATAGACGGAGTAATCGGAATATTCAGAATACAATCAGTGTAATCGGAGTAATCGGAATATTCAAAGAAACTAATCATCCATTGCAAGGCGGAAACCGAGGTTGGTCTGCTTATAATCAGGCCAGTTGCCGTCGCGCGAAGAGGTGCGGCACTTGCTCTGACGGTCGGTGAACGAACCGCCGCGCACACTGTGAGTGAGCGTATCGCTTACATGAACAAGAGGGTCTTTCACCTCGCCAGCCTTATACTGCTGGAAATTGTCCTCTACCCATTCCCACACATTACCGCTCATGTCATAGACGCCAATCTCGTTAGGACCGTACTGGGCAACGGGATGCGGACGACCGTCGCTGTTGGTAGCCATGCAAGCCACGCGGTCAACATACTTGGAGCCTGCATATGGCAAGGAGAAACCCTTGCCTGCACCACGTGCCACATACTCCCACTCTGCCTCGGTTGGCAAGCGGAACTTCTTGCCCGTAATCTGGTTAAGTTTCTCAATGAATTTCTTACAGTCATACCACGACACGTTGACAACGGGAAGTCCTTTCTCGGTATCGTCATGAGCTTGATAGAGAGAGGGATTGCCACCCATTACGTGCTCCCAAAGTTCCTGCGTAACCTCGGTCTGCGAGATATAGTATGGCTTGGTAAGGATAACAGGGTGTTCAGGCTTCTCGGAATAGAAGTCGCAGTCTGTCTGCTCCTGAGTGCCACCCATGACGAACCTGCCTGGCTCTATGCGCACCATCATGATGTCATTGTCGCCGACGCTAATCTCCTTAGACCCTTCTGGCACGTCGGCTCTGCCGTTGCCACATGCGCAGAAGACTGCCGCAAATAGCAACGTGAGAGAAAATGTTATGATTAACTTTTTCAATGTTTTGTAATGTATTTAGTAGTTAGTTATGTTGAATTAAGTTTTCTGTATATGCTACATGAATGCTAACGCCTCAAGGCGTGCTTTCAGCTGGGGCATCAGCGACTTTCGGATGGAAAGCGTGATGGAGCACGTTGTCTGGAAGTCTTGCGCCACTATGCGCGCCTCCATGTCCTTCACTACTTTCATGACCGCATTCATCTGCGGATAGGAGAAAGCATAGGTTAGCTGTTCCTCCACCTGGCGCTCTGTGAGCAGGTTGCGCTCGCGTGCATCAGCAATGGCAGCGAGTGATGCTTCCCTGTAAGCCACTATCAGACCTCCCGTGCCGAGATTGACACCGCCATAGTATCTTATGACGAAAATCACCACATTGGTGATGTCGGCGCTTAGCATTGTTCCAAGTATGGGTTTGCCTGCCGTGCTACTCGGCTCGCCGTCATCATTTGCCCTGTATTCCTCTCCCTCTGGTCCTATCCTATAGGCATAACATACGTGGCGGGCGTCATAATACTTCTTCTTGTACTGCTGCTGCAGTGAGCGCACCTCATCTGGCGAGTCCACATGATGCATGAAGGCATAGAACTTGCTGCGCTTCTCGGTGTAGTAGCCTTCAGCCACACCAGTCATTGTGAGGTAGGTATCACGCATTACGACAGCTTGCTCTGTATGTAGTTGTTAATGGACATCACCTTCTTCACCGGGTTGGTCACCACTTCCTCCCTCACCACGTTGACATCGCGGAAGAAATCGCTGAAGGCAGTCTGCACCAGGTTAGGCCTCCTGCGCTTCTTGTCAGCCATGGGGTTAACAATTATGCGTATGCCCTTATGATGGAGCCTTACGTGAAGTTCGGTACCAGCCTCTACTGGGTCTCCGTCATAGTGTATCACCCCTGAGTGAGCTCTGCGAATCATTATGTCGCGCGCCTTGAAGCACTTTATCTTAGTGTTTTTATCTACGGTCTTGTTCATCAGCTCTATGCCCACCTGCGGAGCCTCGAAAAAGTCGAATGGCTCCATGATTACCACATCAAGGAAGCCGTCGGACATACTCGCCTGGGGGGCTATATAGGCATCGTTACCATATTGCGACGCATTTGCCACACTAAGCAGGAAAGCCTTATAGGGCTCGGTTTCATTGCCATCGAGGGTGAGTTCGTATGTCTCTGGCTCATAAGACAAGCCCTCACGCAACACGTTCTCAAGGTATGTGAGCATACCACGCTTGCCTGCATCGGCGAATTTCTTGGATATGAACGCGTCGAAACCCATTCCGCACGTACAGAAGAAAGGATGCTCATCTATGGTGCCGTAGTCAAGCTGGTGAACCAAGCCTTCATTGATTATCTCTACAGCACCTTTCACATTCATGGGTAACATAAGATGGCGCGCCAGCCCATTTCCGGAACCGCACGGCACTATGCCGAGAGCAGTGTTACTCTCAATTACACCCCGCGCCACTTCGTTCACCGTGCCATCGCCGCCTACCGCTACCACAACATCCACACCCTCGTTCTTAAACTGGCGTGCCATCTCGTTGGCGTGACCCGCGTACTCCGTGTAGCGCAGTTCATAATCATATTTTTCTCTGTCTATATGGCGCTCTATGAGAGAGGAAACAACTTCCTTGCCCCCAGTGCCTGATATCGGATTGATTATAAAGATTATCCTTTTCTTCGTCATCTTATGCGCTTTACAGCCGTTGCATAACATACAAACTTAGTACAAAGTTACTATTTTTTCCATAAACAGAGCACGTTCCTTAATATATTTTCACAGAAAAAGGCATTTTGTTTATCAAAAATCGCTCAAATTGAAATATTTTGTGTAATTTTGCACCC
>DGHL01000031.1 GCA_002392645.1 Prevotellaceae bacterium UBA3849 | reverse complement strand
TAAAAAAGTGAAGAGGTGAAAAGAGACCATACGAATGGAACTCTTTTCACCTCTTCACTTTTTTATCTTGCCACCTTAATTACACCGGCATGTTGCCATGCTTCTTTGGTGGGTTACTCTGGTTCTTGTTGTGCGACATCTCAAGTGCCTGTATGAGGCGGATACGTGTGTCGCATGGTGATATAATCTCATCAATATATCCAAGCTGTGCTGCAGGCAATGGATTAGCGAACTTGTCGCGATACTCCTTAGTACGCTCTGCACGCTCTTCCGGTGTAGCCTTGCGATAGAGTATGTTGCAAGCACCCTCTGCACCCATCACTGCAATCTCCGCTGTAGGATATGCGAGGTTGACGTCTGCGCCGATGCACTTAGAGTTCATCACGATGTACGCACCGCCGTAAGCCTTACGGGTAATCAGAGTGATCTTTGGCACTGTAGCCTCAGCGAAAGCATATACTATCTTCGCACCGTGGCGGATAATGCCGTTGTGCTCCTGCTGTACGCCCGGCAGGAAGCCCGGCACGTCCTCCACTGCAACGAGTGGAATATTGAAACAGTCGCAGAAACGTATAAAGCGAGCCGCCTTGTCAGAGGCATCTATGTCGAGTGCACCAGCAAGATAGTTTGGCTGATTGGCCACGAAACCTACAGTCTTACCAGCCAGACGACCGAAACCGATGACGATATTCTTTGCAAACTCAGGCTGCACCTCAAAGAAATACTGCTGGTCGCATATTGGTTCGATGATATCATGTATGTCATAAGGCATGTTAGGATCCTCTGGCACTACATTATCGAGTTCGTGACATACACGGCTCACCTCATCGGTAACAGGCAGTATAGGAGCATCCTCCATGTTGTTTGAAGGTATGAAGCCTATGAGTTCGCGTATGGTCATGAGGGTTTCCTCATCGTCGTTGCAGATGAAATGGCTCACACCACTGACAGAGTTATGTGTCATGGCACCTCCAAGTGTCTCCTTGTCAACATCCTCGTTTGTCACGGCCTTCACCACGTTAGGACCAGTAACGAACATCTGGCTCTGCTCCTTCACCATGAGTATGAAGTCCGTAAGCGCTGGTGAGTAGCAAGAACCACCTGCGCAAGGGCCCATAATGGCACTGATCTGTGGTATGACACCACTTGCCATCACGTTACGACGGAAGATATGAGCGAAACCTGTGAGTGACTCTACGCCCTCCTGTATGCGTGCACCGCCTGAGTCGTTCAAGCCGATGATAGGTGCACCATTCTTCAGTGCGAGGTCCTGTACCTTAGCTATCTTTTGGGCATTGGCAGCACTGAGTGAACCGCCAAGCACGCTGAAGTCAAACGCATAGACGAACACTATTCTGCCGTCTATCTTACCATAACCAGATATTACGCCATCGCCCTCAAAACGCTTCTTGTCCATACCGAAGTCGTTGCAGCGATGAACTACATGCTTGTCCATCTCAACGAATGTATTCGGATCAAGCAATGTATTTATTCTTTCTCTTGCAGTGAGTTTATTTGCCATTTTATTATATTCTACGTTCTGTTATCTATATTACGTCTCGCACTATTCCTTTTTGTCATCTACCTTCAGCTTCACCAAAACCTGTTCTGCGCTTACGGTATCGCCATCCTGTATCATCACCTGTGCCACCTCACAGTCTGCACTAACCTTGTAGTTCGACTGCATCTTCATGGCTTCCATCGTAAACAGAGTCTCGCCTTCCTTAATCTTGTCGCCCGGCTTACAGTACACCTTGACGATCTTACATGGCATTGGCGCTGTGATTGTATCAGACTGCACGGCATTGTCCTTATGCTTACGCATCTTCATGTACTTTGCCTGTGAGTCAAGCATATCGACCTGATAAGTTGAATAGTTGAGGTTCACGCTATAGTGCTTGCCGCCCTCTGCCTTTACATACTCAGCATTATATGAATTGCCGTTATACAGCAGTGAGCACGTACCGTTCTGCAGCATTGCCACATCCACGTCAAACACTTCGCCGTCTATATCTATACTGACCTTATTGCCTTCCTTACTCAGAAGGGTAACGTCATACATCTTATTTCCTACCTGTATGTCCATAATTCTGAATCATGAATTATAAATTATGATTTTTTTACTACACTCTCAGTACACCCTTCTGCAGTCCGAATGCCCTCCAGCGACTGATTGCGCCGTTAGCCTTACGGTCTGTATCGTTAGGTGCTCCTGCATTCTCCTCCATGTTCATGAGATAATCCATGTAAGCCGCCACGATAGCCATTGGCTCAGAGTCGTTCTTGAATCCAGAACGTGGGCGCAGACGCTGCTCATTACGCTCTATGAAGTAAGTGTTGTAGTCACCATTCTTAAAGTCTGGCACATCGATTATGCGGCGCAGGTAACGTATATTGGTCGTCAGACCAGTTATCTTGTACTCATAGAGCACACGGCGCATACGCTCTATGGCATATTCTCTCGTCGTTGCCCATACTATGAGTTTGCCTATCATTGGGTCGTAGTGCACTGGTATCTCATAGCCCTCATATACATAAGAGTCTATACGCGTACCTATTCCGTGGGGTTCCTGCAACTGCTGTATCACGCCTGGTGACGGCATGAAGTTGTGCTCGGTATCCTCAGCGCATATACGGCACTCTATGGCATGTCCGTACTGCGACAGTTCTTCCTGCTTGTAGCGCAGTGGCTCACCGGCAGCTATCCTTATCTGCTCCTTTACGAGGTCAACGCCTACCACCTCCTCGGTTATAGGATGCTCCACCTGAAGGCGGGTATTCATCTCAAGGAAGTAGAAGTTGTGGTATTTGTCAACAAGGAACTCAATGGTACCTGCTCCAACATAGCCTACAGCCTTTGCCGCAGCCACAGCCTTTGCACCCATTTCCTTGCGCAGCTCATCGCCTATGAACGGAGAAGGAGACTCCTCCACCACCTTCTGGTGCCTGCGCTGCACACTGCACTCACGGTCAAACAGATGGATCACGTTACCCATCTTGTCGCCGAGCACCTGGAACTCTATGTGATGCGGTTCCTCTACGAATTTCTCTATATATACGGTATCATCGCCAAAGCCAGACATAGCCTCGCCTCTTGCGGCATTATACATCTCCACGACGTCTTCCTCGCGTGTAATGAGACGCATACCCTTACCGCCGCCACCCATTGAAGCCTTCAGCATCACTGGGAATCCTATTTCCTTGGCAACCTTCACCGCCTCTTCAGCAGACGACAGCGGACTTTCCGTTCCTGGCACTACAGGCACGCCAGCCTCAATCATCTTCTTGCGTGCGCTGATCTTGTCGCCCATTTCCTCCATCGTCTCCGGACGCGGACCGATGAATATGAAGCCCTCTGCCTCACAACGACGGGCAAACTCTGCATTCTCTGACAAGAATCCATATCCCGGATGTATAGCGTCAACCTTATGCTTGCGAGCTGCATCCAGTATATGGTCAATATTCAAATAGCTGTCAATGCTTGCGGCACCACCTATACACTCTGCCTCATCGGCGAAAAGCACATGTCGAGACAGACGGTCGGCTGTACTATAGACCGCAACGGAACGGATGCCCATCTCATAGCAACTGCGCATAACACGTATGGCAATCTCACCACGGTTGGCCACCAAAATCTTTCTAATCATTTTTCTTCTTTTATTATCCTTTTCCATTTTCCCATGCTGTCCGTAATCCCGCAGACAAATGATTTTATGTTTAACAATAGCTGTCGATGGCAGGTATTCTGACTTCGTCCCGGTAAGCGGCACCGTCTTCCCAAGGAAACTAATCCTCCTCAGTGACTTAATATCGGCCGCCCCCTTTTCCGTGGGGACTTACAGCATCGGGTAATGTCGCAGACTCTCACTGCGTTCCCATCTTAGCCCACGCGCCACCGCCTAACCTGTATCAGGCTCACGTATGTCGCAGGGAACCATCTTCGCTTATTAAGTTTGCAGCGCTTTCAGCGCCTTGATTTCCTAAGCAAATAAGGCTTGTCAGTCGCAAGACTGGGGCCCGTTTCTAATTTGCGAGTGCAATATTTCGCACGAAGCAAATAGGGACTGTCAGTCGCAAGACTGGGGCCCGTTTCTAATTTGCGAGTGCAAAGTTACTACTTTTTTCTGAAACAACAAAGAAAAAACATTTTTTTAAGCCGAAAAAAAGGAAAACACGCTCAATTTCAACCTATTCCCCTATTGTCTCTATGTAAAAACTGAACGGTCGGAACCCATCATTGCAACTAATCATTGCACTCATAGGATTTTTCATCCATCCATCATAGAAATTACCCTCGCCACGAGCCAATGACTCCACGAACTCACGCATGGAGCCCCATGCAGCAAGGCACATGCCATCAGGACATTGTCCATCTGTTGAAATCCACTGCTGCCCTACCCTCACGTCACAGGTATGTTCTATAGGATTCTCATATTTCGCCATCAAGTCCTGATATTCAGTCTGTCGGACTGCAGTAATGCGTACTTTTTTCATTGTATCACCTTATTGTATATTTTCTATTTCCGCTGCAAAGATAAACATTTCCCTTTATCCTGCCAAACTATTTCTTATTATTCTGTCATTTTTTCCATATTCTATATAAAACACATTAATCCATCCCAGCAATAAAAATAAAAAAAAATTCTTTTTTTATACGTAATCCAATTAAAATATGTAACTTTGCACCGACAAGCAGTCGTTTTCACAAAACTATCCATGAGCAACCTACCAAGAAATTTTCATGCATTCCAAAAGAAATCATATGACGAGAGAATACATCTGCCCACAAATATACAGTATTGACACTACCTTCTATTGCAATATTATGCTAGTAATGTCTCCTTGGAATCCTCTTGCAAAAAAAACAGACTACATTAATACCTGCAGAGAAGACGAAAAGGATGAAGATACTTGGCTTAAAGAACAGTAAAATAGCAAATGGGTGCACAGAAATATCTGCGCACCCATTCGCACTACTCGTTAAACATTTTGTGTGATATGAATAGTCAAGCCAATGCGAAGAGGAGTGTATATACATAAAGGAAAGAAAATTATATTTTATTAAGAGCATTTATGAATAAAAAAATATATGTAGTTCCTGAAATATACTTGCTTAATATATGCGAAGATTTGTGTAGGGAGCATTTTATAGCCCCCCTGTCACAATATCCAATATTATCAAAGGAGCAAAGAATGGACTTTATTGTGGATGAAGACGAAGATGATGAAGATACTTGGCTTAAAGAACAGTAAACAGCAAATGGGTGCGCAAATACATCTGCGCACCCATTTGCATAATTCGTACTATTCCCATAAACGAAAAATCGTAAAAATCAAACAGATTATACATTTTTTTGCGCACAAATGAGACCATAGTCTAAAACGCATAATAAAAGGAAAAACTCAGTAAGGAACGCCCATAACTACGAACACAACAGAAAACGACCCGTAATTTGATAGCTTTTACGCCTCAATTTGCATGCTTTTACACTGTAATATGGCTGCTTTTACACTGTAAAAGCTATCACTTTACAGACTAAAAGCTATCATTTTACATGCAGAGTAATTATCAACACAAGAAATCTGCCAAGTAAAAGACTATGTCACAGCATTTTACACGAAAAACGGATTACAATGGATTTTCATAGCAAAAACTATGTTTCGTGATTCAGAACGGCAGGAAAGGCAATTTAAATACGAAGCGACAAAACCGAAAAATAGAAAAATCTAAGGGTTTAAAATTACACATTACACTTAAAAAAACAAAATAAATGACCTTATTATATATATTTCAGAAAAAATTATGTAACTTTGCATTTATAAAAGCTCAATAAAAACACAATGCGAAAAACCATAACATCTATTATCTTGCTTGGATGCATAGGAGGTGGCATGACCGGAGAAGTGGCGGCACAAACGCTGTCGCTGGATTCTTGTCGTGCCCTTGCACTGCGTTCAAACAAGCAGTTGAGCATAGCAAGGGTGAAGAAGGAGGTCGCCACGAATACACGTAAGATGGCACGCACGAAATACCTGCCGCACATCACCCTTGCAGGCGGATACATGTACTCTTCAAGAGAGATATCACTGCTCAGCGACGAACAAAAGGCTATGTTCAGTAACATCGGCACAATCGGTATGCAGACCATCGCCGGAAAGATGCAGAACTTCAGAGGCGAACTGGGCGAAGCCATGACACAGAAATTCACAAACATGGTAGCCAACGGCCTACTGACTCCAGAAGAGGCAATGAAGTTCAGCGGCATGGCACAGGAACTGTCTGGCATCATCGGCACGGCAGGAAGAAGCCTGGCACAGCCACTGGCGGAGACCGCCAATGCCATGGGCGAGAAGATAGTGGAGATGTTTCATACCAACACACACCACATATACACGGCCTCGGCTATGCTGGCGCAGCCTATATATATGGGCGGTGCCATAACGGCAGGCAACCGCATGGCTGACATTGCAGAGAAGATTGCAGAGGCAGGCATCGATGCCAAGCAGCACGACGTGCTCTATAATATCGACAATGCATACTGGACAGTGGTGTCACTGCGCCATAAGCAGAAGTTGGCTGAGGGATACCTGGAACTGGTGCAGAAGCTGAACGACGACGTTCACAAGATGATAGAGAACGGCGTAGCGACAAGGGCTGACGGTCTGAAGGTGGACGTGGCAGTAAACGAAGCCGACATGACGAAGGCCAAGGTGGACAACGGTTTGGCTCTGGCGCGCATGTACCTGTGCCAGTTGTGCGGCATAAACCTCAACTCTGACATCACACTGGAGGATGAAGGCGACAAGGAGATCGACGCCGAACTGCTGCCAGAGAGCAACCATTCCCCTGAGGAGATTGCTGAGAAACTGAAGGATCAGCGTCCGGAGTTGCAGATGCTGTCGGATGCCGTGGAAATAAAGAAGCAAGAAACGAAGATAGCACGCGCCGCATACATGCCGCAGGTGGCACTGCTGGGTGGAGTGGTCTTCACCAACCCAAGCGTCTATAACGGTTTTGAACGTAAGTTCAAGGGCGCACTCAACGTCGGCGTAATGGTAAAGGTGCCGGTGCTCGACTGGGGAGAGGCGATGTATAAGATTCGTGCTGCGAAGTGCGCCGCCAACATCGCGCAAATGACTTACGACGAGGCGCAGGAGATGATGGAACTGCAGGTAAGCCAGTGTAACTTCAAGGTACGTGAGGCAAACAAGAACCTTGCGACGGCAAGAAAGAACATCAGTCGTGCGGAGGAGAACCTCAGATGTGCAAATCTCGGTTTCAAGGAAGGCGTGATGCAGGCCACAGAGGTAATGGAGGCACAAACAGCATGGCTGCAGGCGCAGACGCAGAAGATTGACGCGGAAATTGACGTTAAGATGAGCGAGGTTGCCCTGAAGAAAGCACTCGGAGAAATGTAGTGACAAGGCGATGCCTCGCAAAAATTCATAATTCATAATGAATAATTAATAATGCATAATTAATAATTCGTCGCCCAATCTCCCTCCCTCACAGGGAGGGTCGGGGTGGGTCTCATAACTTAATTTATTACGATGAACGAAAAAGCGCAACATAGAAGTGTAATGATAGCAGTGGGCTTGTTTGCCCTCGTAGTCCTGATAATCGGTGCCATAGGTTATTTCACCATCGGTTCGGAAGAGGAAATCATCCAAGGCCAGATCGACGTAGAGGAGTACCGTGTATCAAGCAAGGTGCCATCACGCATACTTGAACTGAGAGTCAAGGAAGGCGACTACGTACACGTAGGCGACACCCTCGCTATACTTGACGCCCCCGAGGTGGAGGCAAAGGCTATGCAGGCTGAGAGTGCCGAGAATGCTGCTGCCGCCATGAGCAACATGGCTAAGGCTGGCGCAAGAAAGGAGCAGATACAGGGTGCCTACGAGATATGGCAGCAAGCCAAGGCCGGACTGGAGATAAGCAAGAAGTCGTATGAGCGCGTGCAGCGTTTGTTTGATGAAGGTGTGCTGAGCGAACAGAAGCGCGACGAGGCATACGCCAACTACAAGGCTTTCGAGGCCCAGGAGAAGGCTGCCAAGAGTCAGTATGACATGGCCGTAAACGGTGCACGAACCGAAGAGAAGATGGCTGCTGCCGCACAGGTAAACCGTGCAAGAGGCGCCGTAGAAGAGGTATCGTCATATATCAGGGAGACCGTACAGACCGCCCAGATGGAGGGTGAGGTTTCTACCATCTATCCTAAGGTGGGTGAGCTGATAGGCAGTGGCAGTCCGATAATGACCATCAGTCTGATGAATGAGGTATGGGGTGCTTTCAATATGCGCGAGGACCAGCTCAACGGACTGAAGATCGGCGATACGTTCAAGGCTTTCGTACCTGCCTTCAACAAGGAGATAGAAATGAAGGTTACCTCCATAAAGGACCAAGGCAGCTATGCCACATGGAAGGCTACGAAGTCGAACGGCCAGTATGACCTGAAGACTTTTGAGGTAAAGGCCAAACCTACAAAGAAGTTTGAGGGCCTACGACCAGGAATGTCAGTTATCATCAAGAAGAAATAAACCAAATAAATACGCATCGTAAATCGTCCCAAGTGTTTTTATCATCACTTAACTCAACCTTTGAAAAAAGCGAAAGCCGAATAGTGTGTTCAGACTAATAAAACGAGAAATAGCCATTATAGCGCGCCATCCAATATATATAATATGTATGGTGGTGCTTCCCTGGGTCATCACGGTGTTCTTTACATCGATGATGAACGAAGGCTTGCCCGTAGAGATACCTATGGGCGTAGTGGACCTTGACAATACGTCAACCACACGCAAGCTTACGAGAATGGTTGACGCTTTCCAGTCGTCGAAGGTGGTGGCACACTACCCCAGCGTTGACGAGGCACGAAAAGCCATACAGCAAAACAAGATATATGGTTTCGTGCTGTTTCCTGACGGAATGACAAGCGACATGGTGTCCATGCGACAGCCAAGGATGTCGATTTACTATACCAACACATCACTGACTGCCGGTGCTCTGCTATACAAAGAGATGAAGACCATGTGCGTACTGGCATCGGCAGGATTGGGCCAAGCTACCATGCAGGCCAAGGGATTCACACCGCAACAGACAAAGAGCTTCCTGCAACCTATAGCACTCGACATACATACCGTGGGCAATCCATGGGTAAGCTATAACATATTCCTTAGCGCCATGTTGATACCTGCCTGTCTGTTGCTGTTAGTATTCATGATGACGGCATACTCACTCGGCACGGAGATAAAGTTTGACATGCAGCAGGAGTGGCTGGCTTTGGCAGACGGCAATATGTTCAAGGCGATGATAACGAAGTTGCTACCTCATACAGTGCTATTCCTCATGGTGATGTATGGCTGCATGACGTATATGTTCGGCGTACTACATTTCCCTGCCCCCGGCGGTAAAGGAATGTTGCTGTTGCTCGGCTTCCTTAGCATCATAGCATCGCAGGGCTTTGCAGTATTTATATTCGGACTGATACCATCACTGAGACTGTCAATGAGTATCTGCTCACTGTGGGGAGTACTTAGTTTCTCTATGGTCGGAAGCGCCTTCCCAGTATTTGCGATGGACGCCCCATTGCAGGCATTGTCATGGTTGTTCCCCATGCGCCACTACTACAAAATATACCAGCTATGCGTCTTCAACGACTATCCGCTGAGCGACGTAATGCCTAACGTGATAGCAATGATATGTTTCGGATTGCTGCCTCTGCTGGTTATACACAGAATAAAGAAATCATTTAAAGAGTTTGGATACGTGCCATGAGTTTCTTTGACTACATAATAGACGAACTGAAGGCTATCTTCAAGGATGAGGGAGTACTACTGTTTTTCATAGTGCTTCCTTTGGCATATCCGTTAATATACTCATGGATATACAATAACGAGGTGGTGCGTGATGTGCCGGTAGTGCTCGTTGACGACTCACATTCGGCAATGAGCCGCGAGTTTACACGAAAGTTTGACGCGTCGCCAGATGTCAGCGTGACACTCGAAGCCCAATCAATAGCTGAAGCCCA
This sequence comes from Prevotellaceae bacterium UBA3849, assembly GCA_002392645.1. Lineage (GTDB taxonomy): Bacteria > Bacteroidota > Bacteroidia > Bacteroidales > Bacteroidaceae > Prevotella. Next base: position 4,462 of record DGHL01000031.1, on the reverse strand, counting down.
AGACATGATTGGTCACGGCGAAGCATACGGCATACTATACTTCCCCAAGGACTTTGACACCAACACGGGACGCCTCGAGCAATCGCACGTAAGCATATACTGCGACATGAGCTACATGCTGACATACAAGGCTATAATGCAGAGTGCCACGGCGGTATCGTCAGAGATGGGCGCAGACCTGCAGAAGCAACTGTTGGGCAACCACACGAAACGCGAAGATGAAATAGCAACAAAACCATTGGAATTTGACGAGGTTCCATTGTTCAATGTCACCGGAGGCTATGGTAATTTCATTCTGCCTGCCGTATTGGTACTCATCATACAACAGGCCATGCTGCTGGGCGTGGGCATGATAGCAGGCACAAGAAACGAGGAGCGACGCAGGAATCCCTACCCTACCTCACTTAGGGGATGGAGAAGCTGGGGCGAGGCTGCAGTAAGCCTCTCTGGACAGTCTGTGGCATACCTCATGGTGTTCAGCGTGATGCTCGCATGGATAACACTCATAGTGCCACGGATATTCGGGTTCGTTCAACTGGTACATGGATGGGACTTGCTACTGTTCTTTACGCCATACCTGTTGTCATGCGTATTCTTTTCTGTAACAACAAGTTCACTCGTAACGTACAGAGAGAGCGTAATGCTCGTGGTGGTATATACCTCACTGCCACTGTTGTTCCTTTCAGGCATAAGCTGGCCGCAGAGCAGCATACCAGGATGGTGGCAGGGCGTGGCATACATGTTTCCCAGCACATTCGGCATAAGAGGCTTTGTGAGAATGAGCAGCATGGGAGCACTGTTGGGCGACGTGACGCCTGAATATCACATGCTATGGATATTGACACTTATATATGGATGTATAGCCTTAATAGTAACGAAATTAAGGACTCCGCAATAATTAAGTAAAGGGTATTATGCAATAATATTACGCATACGTGCGTTTATTATAAAGTTAAAGGTTAAAGAATTCATAACACAACAGAAAAAAATATGAAAAAAATATTTCTCGTATCGATGTTCCTTACTATATTCATGGCTAATGCCATGGCTCAGTCTTCTATGTCAGACGACCAAGTGCTGCAGTTTATAGTAAAAGAACACGCCTCCGGCACATCACAAGCACAAATTCTGACAAAACTTATGCAGAAAGGCGTGGATATAAGCCAGATACGACGTATACGCAAGAAATACGAGAAGGATCTGAAGGAACGCAACGCAAGCGACATGGCAGACGCTGCTGTCAGTAATGCTGACAATATAATGCGTAAGAACACAGAGACCAAGAGGAAAAACACGACCAGCAATGTCAAGCGCTATGCTTCTGATGAGAATGCTGAGTCTGCTTCTTCCACAAAAAAGCCAACTAACCAAAAACGAGACAAAGACAAGATAGAAAATGCGCACTACACTAACCGTATAGACGGCATTACAAGCGAGGATATTGACTTCCTGTATTCTCAAGACGAGGAGGAAAGCATGCCATCAACAGCAATGGATGAGAAACTGTTTAACGGCAAGCGTGTTTTCGGACGTGATATATTCAACAAGAACGAACTGACGTTCGAGCCTGCTATGAACATTGCCACACCACAGAACTATGTGCTTGGTCCTGGCGATAACGTAAAAGTTGACATATACGGTGCATCACAGGCTTCTAACGTTTACACTATAAGTCCTGACGGCGACATCACAATCAGTGGATATGGTCCGGTGAACCTCAGCGGACTTACCGTAAGTCAGGCACAAGCCCGACTGCGCTCTACGCTCGGCAGCCGATACAGCAGCAGTAGCATAAAGATGGGACTGGGACAGACTCGCACCATAACAGTGAACGTAATGGGTGAGGTGAACACTCCAGGCACCTATACCTTGTCGGCTTTTGCAAGCGTATTCCACGCACTATACATGGCTGGTGGTGTAAGCGAAATCGGTACACTGCGTAACATCAAGGTGTTCCGTAGCGGACGACTCGTTACAACCGTTGACGTATATGACTATATACTGAACGGCAAACTCACGGGAAACATACGACTTTCCGATAACGATGTCATAGTAGTAAGTCCATACGACTGCATGGTTGAGATTACCGGCAACGTAAAACGTCCGATGTACTATGAAATGAAAAAGACAGAAAGCGTAAGTTCTCTGTTGAAATATGCCGGCGGCTTTACCAGCGAAGCATATACAAAGTCTATACGCGTTTCACGTAAGAACGGCAACAAGCTCTCTGTATTTAACGTCGGTGAGTTTGACATGAGTTCCTTCAAGATTGCAGACGGAGACGTCGTCAGTGCAGAAAAGATACTCACTCGCTATGAGAACATGGTTGAAGTGAAAGGTGCAGTGTTCCGTCCCGGTATGTATCAGCTCGGTGGCGACATAACGACTGTTGGATCATTACTGAAGAACTGCGAGGGTGTAACCGAAGATGCTTTCACAAACCGTGCAGTAATGCACCGTATGAAAGAGGACCGCACCCTGAAAGTAATCAGCGTTGACGTGAAAGGCATATTGGCAGGAACGACACCTGACATACCTTTACAGAACGAAGATGTATTGTTCATACCTACAAAGGCTGAGATGCAAAACGACCGCACGCTGACCATACATGGCGAGGTAATGTATCCTGGTGTATATAACTATGCAGACAACGAAACGCTCGAAGACTTCATACTGCAGGCCGGCGGACTGAAAGAAACAGCCTCAACGGTTAAGGTTGACGTATCACGCCGCATTCTTGATTCTAAGGCATTGACCACTGACAGCGTCATTGCCAAGACATTCAGTTTCGCACTGAAGGAAGGCTTTGTGATTGATGGAGAACAGGGATTCGTATTGGAACCATTCGATGAGGTGTACGTACGCCGCAGCCCAGGTTATGAAACCCAGCAGAACGTCATCGTGGAAGGTGAAGTCGCATTCCCTGGTTCGTATGCACTGAGCAAGAGACAGACAAGACTCTCTGACGTAATAAAATTTGCGGGTGGACCTAATTCGCAGGCATACATAAAAGGTGCACGCCTGGAGCGTCAGATAACCGACGAAGAACGTCTTAGAATGAATGAGGTTTTGAAGATGACAAAGATGCAGGGAGGAGAAGGCGACTCTATCGACGTGGCGAAACTCGACTTCGGCGACAGATATTATGTCGGCATACAGCTTGACAAAGCCCTGGAGAATCCAAACAGCGACTACGACATGATACTGCGCGACGGCGACCGTATCATTGTGCCGCAATATATCAATACAGTGAAAATCAGTGGTGACGTACTTTACCCTAACACCGTATTATATAAGAAAGGTGAAAACGCAAAATATTACGTAAATCAAGCTGGCGGCTTTGGTAGCAATGCGAAGAAGAGCCACACATACATAGTTCACATGAACGGTACCGTCAACCAGATGGGAAAAGGCGAAAAGCCTACACCTGGATGTGAGATCATAGTACCTACAAAACCTCAGCGCGACGCCACGAAGCTGACGCAGTATCTTGCAATAGGTACGTCAACGGCTTCCATTGCAACTATGATAGCGACAATAGCAAACCTAATAAAATAACGATTCATAACACCTAACTCAAAACTATGAAGATAGCAGTAGCAGGAACAGGATACGTAGGTCTGAGTATGGCCACGCTCCTATCTCAACACCACGAGGTAATGGCTGTTGACGTTATACCTGAAAAGGTAGAAAAGATAAATAAGCGTATATCTCCTATACAGGATGAATATATAGAGAAATTCTTCGCCGAGAAAGATCTCAACCTGACCGCAACTCTCGACGGAGCTGCGGCATATAAGGATGCTGATTTCGTCATCATTGCCGCACCTACGAACTATGACCCCGTGACAAACTATTTTGACACGCATCATATAGAAGACGTCATAGACCTCGTGCTGAGTTCGGGAAGTAAGGCTACTATGGTAATCAAGAGTACCATACCTGTAGGCTACACACGCTCTCTATATGTTAAATATGCACAGAAATTCAAGGCTGAGGGGTACGATGAGTCATTCAAGCTTCGCCTGCTGTTCTCACCTGAGTTCCTACGCGAAAGCAAGGCTCTGTATGACAATCTGTATCCGTCACGCATCATAGTAGGCTATCCTAAGCTCATAAACGACAAAGAGTTCTCAGAAGAGAACATTGCCATCAAGACTATAGCCGGCAACCATCTTGAGGATGCTGCCCACACCTTTGCAGCGCTGTTGCAGGAAGGTGCAGAGAAGAAGGACATCCCCACCCTGTTCATGGGCATGAAGGAAGCAGAGGCAGTGAAACTGTTTGCTAATACATACCTCGCATTGCGCGTATCATATTTCAACGAACTTGATACCTATGCAGAAGTAAAGGGACTTGACACCCAGGCCATAATAAACGGTGTAGGACTTGACCCTCGCATCGGCACACACTACAACAACCCTTCATTCGGCTACGGCGGCTACTGTCTGCCGAAAGATAC
>DGHL01000084.1 GCA_002392645.1 Prevotellaceae bacterium UBA3849 | reverse complement strand
GATGTATCCGTTCCGTCCGTGGACCATACGTCAGTATGCCGGATTCTCTACGGCAGAGGAGTCAAATGCGTTCTATCGCCGTAACCTCGCCGCTGGTCAGAAAGGTCTTTCCGTAGCTTTCGACCTTCCTACACACCGTGGCTACGACCCAGACAACCTGCGTGTTGTCGGTGATGTGGGTAAGGCTGGCGTGTCTATCTGTTCTGTGGAGAACATGAAGGTGCTGTTTGATGGCATTCCGCTCAACAAGATGTCTGTCTCAATGACTATGAACGGTGCTGTGCTGCCTATCATGGCATTCTATATCGTGGCAGGTCTTGAGCAGGGGGCAAAGCTTGAGGAAATGGCTGGTACCATTCAGAATGACATCCTTAAGGAGTTCATGGTGCGTAATACCTATATATACCCACCTGCATTCTCAATGCGTATCATTGCCGACATCTTCGAATATACCTCACAGAAGATGCCGAAGTTCAATAGTATCTCCATCTCTGGCTATCACATGCAGGAGGCTGGTGCTACGGCAGACATCGAGTTGGCATATACCCTTGCTGATGGTTTGGAGTATCTTCGTGCCGGTGTCAACGCAGGTATCGACATAGATGCCTTCGCACCTCGTCTGTCATTCTTCTGGGCCATCGGTGTGAACCACTTCATGGAGATAGCCAAGATGCGTGCCGGTCGTCTGTTGTGGGCAAAGATAGTGAAGAGCTTCGGGGCAAAGAATCCTAAGTCAATGGCTCTTCGTACTCACTCACAGACATCAGGCTGGTCACTGACAGAGCAGGACCCATTCAATAATGTAGGCCGCACATGTATCGAGGCTATGGGTGCCGTGCTCGGACATACACAGTCCTTGCACACCAACTCTCTTGATGAGGCTATCGCACTGCCAACGGATTTCTCTGCACGTATAGCACGTAACACACAGATATACATACAGAACGAGACGAAGGTCTGCAAGGAGATAGACCCTTGGGCTGGCTCTTATTATGTAGAATATCTTACCGACCAGTTAGTGCATAAGGCATGGGCTCTCATTCAGGAAATCGAAGAGCTCGGCGGCATGGCTAAGGCTATTGAGACCGGTGTGCCTAAGATGCGTATAGAGGAGGCTGCTGCTCGTACTCAGGCTCGTATAGACTGCGGTCAGCAGACTATCGTGGGTACCAACAAGTATCGTCTTGACCATGAAGATCCTATCGATATCCTCGAGGTGGACAATACCACTGTGCGCAAGCAGCAGGAAGAGGCACTGAAGGCACTGAAGGCCAACCGCAACGAGCAGAAGGTGAAAGAAACACTGGACGCACTGACAAAGGTGGTTGAGACAGGTGAGGGCAATCTCCTTGAGGCTGCCGTAGAGTGTGCCAAGGTACGCTGTACGCTGGGTGAGATATCAGATGCCTGCGAGAAGATAGTAGGACGTTATAAAGCAGTAATTAGAACAATATCAGGCGTGTATAAATCAGAGACAAACAACGATAAGGACTTTGAGTTGGCTTGCCAGTTGACTCAGAAGTTTGCAGAGCGAGAAGGTCGCCGTCCGCGTATCTTCATCGCCAAGATGGGACAGGATGGTCATGACCGTGGTGCCAAGGTCGTAGCTACGGGATATGCAGACTGTGGTTACGACGTGGATATGGGGCCATTGTTCCAGACTCCTGCTGAGGCCGCACGTGAGGCAGTGGAGAACGACGTGCACATAGTAGGTGTATCATCACTTGCCGCAGGTCATAAGACACTCATTCCACAATTGTTTGAGGAACTGAAGAAACTCGGTCGTGAGGACATTATGGTAATAGCTGGTGGTGTTATCCCAGCACAGGACTATGACTTCCTCTACAAGGCAGGTGTAGCCGCCATCTTTGGTCCTGGCACCCCAGTGGCTAAGTCGGCTATTGAGATGATGCGTATCCTTCTTGATGAAGAATAGTCTAGGATTACAGAGCTATCTGATTCTTTACGGTGGTAATTTATAAAATCCACCTTGACAACGGGTTAAGACCAAATGCTGATTACTTGAATTTTAATCAGTGAGAATGGTCTTAATTCGTTTTGTTTTTTGTGGTAAGCTATATTTGTCTTGTCGTTATATTGCGGTTCGTATTTTGTCTTGTATTTTTTTTGAATTTTTTGTTGTTTTGACTGTGCAAAATGGTTGATATTTTCAAAAAGTCTTGATTTTTTATTGATAATTGAATAATTATTCGTAACTTTGTATCCAGAAAGTCGAAAAGTGTAACCAGAATGATAACGTTAAACAATCATAATGCAATGAATTTTATTGGGCAAACATTTGCTCAGTCCAATAATTTGTATATCACTCACTCACTCACTCACTCACTATATAATAGTCTCTATAGGAGAAAAGAATGATGCGTCCGCATACGCAGCCTGATGGCTGCGTGTGCGGACGCTTTGCGTGTTGACGAATTGTTAAATATAAATATATTATGATGAAGAATATTATTGACAGACAAGCGGTACGTGTTATAGCACTTGTTTTTTTGTTGTTTACATTGTCAATTAGTGTGAAGGCATATGTTTATTACTATGCAGTCCTAGATGGAAATACTCTGACATTAAAAAGGTATACTTATTCACTTCAGCGTAGCAGTTCTTGTATTTTATTGGATACAGATGATCCGATTTTTGTTGCTTCATCTCCTGAAAGCATAGTAAGTTATGCTTTCAGGGACGTTGTAAGGACTATCGTCATAGATTCGAGTATTGGATATGCAGACCCTGTTATGAATTCTAATTGTGGTAGATGGTTCCGCGAGTTAGTCAATCTTGAGTCTATAAGTGGGTTGCAATATCTTAACACGTCGAAAGTGGCAGATATGAGCTATATGTTCTATAATTGCAAAAATCTTACGAATATGGATGTCAGTAAGCTTAACACTTCAAATGTGAAGAGCATGCATTCTATGTTCTATGATTGCAAAAGTCTGACAAGTATAGATGTCAGTGGTTTCAATACGTCAAGTGTTACGGATATGAGCTATATGTTCTCGGACTGTAACAGTCTTAAGAGTATTAAGTTCCGTGGCAGTTCTGATGGAGACTATTACTTTGATACCTCCAATGTTGAGAAAATGAACAATATGTTTTATCGTTGCTCAAGCCTTGAGGAGCTTGATGTCAGTGGTTTTAAAACCTCAAATGTAAAGGATATGAGTGGTATGTTCGATGGTTGCTCTAAACTTGTTAGCCTTGATTTGAATAACTTCGACACACAAAATGTTACGGATATGTGCAGGATGTTTCGTGGCTGCTTGAAACTGTCAACGTTGGATGTAAGTAAATTTAATACCTCAAAAGTAACAGATATGTCATCGGTGTTTTCTGAATGCGAGAGTCTGCTTGAGATAGATGTGACAAATTGGAATACCTCTAATGTTACAAATATGAGCGGAATGTTTTATTGGACAGGTATCCGTTCGCTGGATCTTACTCATTTTGATGTGTCGAAGGTGGAGACTATGAAAGAAATGTTTTACAGTAATATTTATTTGCAGACTATATATTGTAATGATACGTGGAATTGTCAAGTTTCAGAGCACATGTTTGCGTACTGTTCTGTGTTAAAGGGTGCAGCAAATTGGGGTGAGGGAAAATCGAACGATGTGTCGTACGCTAACCCTGGCAATGGATATTTTACATATAAGGACTATGACGTGTGGGTGTGCGGAGTTCAGGTGACTCGTAATAATTATAATGATTTGTCAAGTATTAGTTCGGTATATGGTTCAGTGAAGTATGATCCATATTCTAACACCTTGATATTAGAAGATGCCACAATAAATGGCAATGACAATATAAAGGGAGGGATATACAGCCAGGGAAAAGTATTGAACATCAATGCTGTGGGCGTCAATAATGTAAGTTCAGATAATAGCAGTGCTATAACCTGCTCAGACGGAAGTGTAAACATAACCGGAACGGGATCATTGTCTGTAATAGGTGCGACAGGTGTTAGTGTCCTAAGTGACAGTAAGGAAAATAGCATTAGTGTGAGTGGAGGTGTTCTGTTCTCTGCAATAGGAATGAATGCTTATGGAATAATTGGTAAGGTAAACAATGGGAAATACCTTACGACGCTTAACATTAGTGGTGAGAATACAAAAGTACGCATAAAGGGGGCAGTGCAAGATGTCTTACGTATAAAAGACCTGGTACTGAGCGATGGTTTAATGATAACCCAACCCACGGACGCATATTTCTCTAACAATTCCATTAAAAACTCAGATGGAACGTTTGTTAAAGACGAATGGGTAGAGATAGGTTTGAAGAAATACGGCTTCGAAGTCGGTGGCATACCCGTGACCATCATGAACAAAGACAATATCACAGGCAGCAACATCAAACAGGGCACCGCCACATACGATGACGAGACAAAGACACTGACACTTACCGACTGCAGCATCGGTATGGACTACACCACCGGCACCATCGGCATTAAGAGCAGCATGGACAGCCTTGCCATACACCTTGTGGGCAACAACAGCATAGGCATGGTGGATACAGGCATAGAGAGCACTGGCGACGTGACCATAGCAGGTCCCGGCAAACTGGGATTCGTGATCTGCAACACCGGCATATATATGGCAGGTATTAGTGCTAAAGACCTTGCAATAACCGATGGCGCTAAGTTGGATATGACGCTTGTAGGCACTGGTATATTGGGACAAACATTAAAGGTAACCGGTACGACAAGGGTTGTGTACCGAAAGAACCTCCGTGTAAGCGGCGGCATGAGTGATGTCAGCATTGTTGCCAGCACGTCAGCCATCAGTGACATGAACAAACTTGTTCTCAGTGACGGTCTCTCACTGACTGCACCTGTAGGAGCAAAGTTCGAGAATCATGCCGTGTGTGACAAGGACGGCAACGTAGTCAAGGGCAAGAACGTGCGCTTCTCGCTGGCAGGCGACGTAAACAATGACGGTGCCGTCACTATGGCAGACGCCAATGCCGTAGTGAACTATTTCCTTGCAACCGACAAACCTTCCAGCTTTGACGTTGACAACGCCAACGTTAATGGCGATGCTGACGATGATGGTAAGCCTTCAATAACCATGGCAGACGCCAATGCAATAGTGAATATGTTCTTGGGACAATGACTTCGCTTCGCTCAGAGTGAAAAGTGAAAAGTGAAAAGTGAAGAATACCATGCGGAAGGCCTCACATCCAGCCTCACCTGTGAGGGAGGGGGAGGGTAGGGAGGGACTTCTGGGCAGGGGTTCTAATCGGAGAAATCGAACAATGTTAAAAATGTAAAGTTTTCTTAATTTGCAGTAAAAGCTATCATATTACAATGTAAAAGCTATCGTTTTAGATTGCAATAGCTATCACTTTATACTGCAAAAGCTATGCTTTTACAACATAAAAGGGCACGTTTTAGTCCATAATTGGTACTAAAACGTGCCTTTTTGTGTTCTTGCTATTTCTTTAGAAAATGCCAATCGCCGAAAATGCGGTTTGCAGCCCCGCTGTTGCACTATGCACCCTTTGTGGGGTAAGTGCCCACAGATGACGAAAAACTTGCATAAAATGAGTTTTCTTGTGAGGGGAAAAATAGAACAAACTTTTTTGGGTGCTGAGCGCTCATCTAAGTTGTTACGATACAAGGGTGGAGATGACAAGGTGTTGTCATGGGAACCCACCTATAACAGATGGCAGGAGTATAAGATGGGAGCTCTATGCACTAAAATCATTCTATTATGTTATCTTTAGCTGGCTTTGTTTAAAAAGTGGGGAGTCCAATATCATAGTGTCATGATACAGGATTGTATTGTTTCATTTACTGCATAATGAAGCTGAATGTAATATCAAAATGTAAGGAAAATATTACATAAATAAAACAAAATAGGATTTTTTTTTGTCATTTAAGAAAAAAGTAGTAACTTTGCACCTTGAAATTTAATATTCCAACGCTAGATGAAAAAAATACTTGTTGCCATAGCATTGTTCGGAGTGCTTATGTCGTTCAGTGGATGTGTCATGACAAAACAGGTGGCATATTTTCAGAATATAGATTCGGTAAGCCTTGAAGGGAACAAGGCAATGCCTGAGATTCGTATCAAACCAAATGATGAACTGACAATTCTTGTCTCTTCGCTGGACCCAGATGCTGCACGTCCGTTTAATATGTCTCTTTCGGGAGGCGCATCGTCAAACTCTATGAACATGAGCTCTACTGCAAGCAAGAGTCTCTATTCCTATATAGTAGATAAGGAAGGCAACATAAACTACCCTGTTGTTGGAAAATTGAAAATCGGTGGTATGACTCGTCCTGAGGCAGAGGAAGCCATTGCACAAGCAATAAAGCCTTATTTTGCAGAGAGCGAAACTCCTATAGTAAAGGTTCGCTATTCTAGTTTCAAGGTTACCGTGATAGGAGAGGTCAGCGGTTCTAAGATGCTGACGGTGGAAAATGAGCGTATGAGCATTATAGAAGCTTTGGCTCAGTGTGGTGACTTGTCTGTATATGGCAAACGTCCGAACATACTTCTTGTCAGGGAAAACGGTGACGGTGAGAAGACTACGGCACGATTCAATCTTAATGATGCCAATATCTTTAACTCACCTTATTACTATCTGCAACAGAACGACATCATCTACGTAGAGCCTCATAAGGCAAGGGCGCGCAGTGCGGATGTCAGTTCTTATACATTCTGGACTCCGATTGCGAGCGTATTGCTATCACTCGCAACATTCACCATCAGTGTGACAAAATGATTTGATAAGCTAAACAAGAGTTGATATGAAGAGCAAATGCTCCTCGTATTAACTCTTTTTTCTAAAAATACTTGAACGTTAATTAAAAAAATAATACGAAAAACATGTGTGGTATAGTTGGATACATAGGAACAAAGCAGGCTTATCCTATCCTTATCAAGGGATTGAAGCGACTGGAGTATCGTGGATATGACTCCGCTGGCTGTGCTCTGCTTTCAGATGATGGGAATAAGCTTAACGTATATAAGGCAAAAGGAAAGGTGTCAGACCTTGAGGCTGTGGCAAAGGGGCAGGATATAACAGGAACCATTGGCATTGCCCATACAAGGTGGGCTACTCACGGCGTACCGAGCGAGGTGAATGCACATCCTCACGTAAGCCAGTCTGGTAACCTTACGTTGGTACACAATGGTATAATAGAGAACTATGCCACACTGCGTGACCAGTTGCGTGAGCGTGGTTATGAGTTTAAGAGCGAGACCGATACCGAGGTATTGGTACAGTTGATAGATTATGTCATGACCACCAACGATGTAGATCTCGCTACAGCGGTAAGAGGTGCGCTCAACCAAGTATTTGGTGCATACGCCATTGCGGTGATAGACAGCCGTCATCCGGAAGTCCTCGTGGCAGCAAGGAAATCATCACCACTGGCAGTTGGCGTTACAGAAGGCAATGCTGAGTTTTTCATTGCCTCTGATGCTTCTCCTATAGCTGAGTACACCAAGCAGATAGTATATCTGAACGACGAGGAGATGGCAGTGATAGAGCGTGGCAAGTCTTTGCAGGTGTATAACCTTAACGGAGAGATTGCCGATGCAGAAGTAAAGGAGGTTAACGTAGATCTCTCAATGCTCGACCATGAAGGCTATCCTCATTTCATGCTAAAGGAAATCTTTGACCAGCCAAACGTGTTGAAGGACTGCATGAGAGGTCGTATCGTGGATTCTCCATATTCTGGTCCGCAGGTGATACTGTCAGCAGTGACCAATAATCGACGCCAGCTTCTCAATGCAAAGAGAATCGTCATCGTGTCATGTGGCACGTCATGGCATGCCGGACTGATAGGCAAGCAACTGATAGAGCACTTCTGCAGAATACCGGTGGAGGTGGCATACGCAAGTGAGTTCCGCTATTCTGACCCCGTCATAGGTCCTGAGGATGTGGTGATGGCAATATCACAGTCTGGCGAGACCGCCGACACACTCGCTGCCATACAGCTTGCCAAGGAACGTGGCGCATTGATATTCGGAATCGTCAATGGTGTAGGCTCATCCATAGCACGAGAGTCTGACACCGGAACATATATACACGTAGGACCGGAAATCGGTGTGGCATCAACAAAGGCATTCACAGGTCAGGTGGTAGTCCTTACCATGCTTGCCCTCGCACTGGGTATGGCCAAGGGAACCGTAGGACAGGAAGAATATGAAGAGACGATAAAGGAACTTCTTGTTATTCCAGACAAGATAAAGAAGATTCTGGAGCAGAACGACAAGATACAGAAGCTTGCAACTACCTTCACCTATGCCCATAACTTCCTGTACCTCGGCAGAGGATGGAACTACCCTGTGGCACTTGAGGGAGCGCTGAAGCTGAAGGAGATAAGCTACATCCATGCAGAAGGATATCCTGCAGCAGAGATGAAGCACGGTCCTATAGCATTGGTTGACAATGAGATGCCAGTGGTGTTCATAGCTACACACCACAAGCTGTATCAGAAGATAATATCAAACATGCAGGAAGTCATCTCACGCCATGGCAGGATAATAGCCATCGTGACAGAAGGTGACGAGCAGGTAAAGAACATGGTGTCAGACGTCATCGAGATACCTCAGACCCTGGCATGCCTTGCACCGTTGCTCAGCGTAATACCTTTGCAGTTGCTCTCATACCATGTAGCCGTGGTGAAGGGCCTTAACGTGGACCAGCCACGAAACCTTGCCAAGTCGGTGACGGTAGAGTAGGCATGTAAAATGCAGACACAAGACAAAAAGTTAGAAGGATATAGACAGACAAAAGATAATGAAAAAAGTTACATTATTACTACAAGACGGAACGAAGTTCCACGGAGAGTCTTTCGGCTATGACAAACCTGTTGCCGGCGAGGTAGTTTTCAATACGGCCATGATGGGTTATCCAGAGAGCCTTACCGACCCCTCTTATGCTGGTCAGCTGATGGTATTAACCTACCCACTCGTGGGTAACTATGGTGTGCCTCCATTCACTATCGAGGCCAACGGCATACCTACATTCATGGAGAGCGACAAGATATACGCCTCTGCCATAATCGTAGCCGACTACAGTGAGAAGTACAGCCACTGGAATGCAAAGGAGAGTCTGGCAGACTGGCTGAAGCGTGAGCAGGTGCCTGGTATCACAGGTATCGATACCCGAGAATTGACCAAGGTTCTTAGGGAACACGGTGTAATGATGGGTAAGATACTCTTTGACGATGAGCCAAACAACATACCAGAGGCAGACTATGAAGGTGTGAACTTTGTAGATAAGGTGTCATGTAAGGAAATCATACGCTACAATGAAGGAGCAGCAAAGAAGGTGGTGCTCGTGGATTGCGGCGTCAAGGCTAACATTATCCGCTGTCTTATCAACCGTGGCTGCGAGGTGATACGTGTGCCATGGAACTACGACTATACCGACATGGAGTTTGACGGACTGTTCCTTGCCAACGGTCCTGGTGACCCGGATATGTGTGAGGATGCCGTTAAGATAATCCAGAAGCAGATGGCAAAGAGCGACAAGCCTATATGCGGTATCTGCATGGGTAACCAGTTGCTTTCAAAGGCAGCAGGTGCCAAGATATACAAGCTGAAGTACGGTCACCGTTCACACAACCAGCCAGTACGCATGGTAGGTACAGATAAGTGCTTCGTTACATCTCAGAACCACGGCTACGCAGTAGATGCCTCAACACTGGGTGCAGACTGGGAAGAGTTGTTCGTAAACATGAACGACGGTTCCAACGAGGGCATCCGTCACAAGACAAAGCCTTGGTTCTCAAGCCAGTTCCATCCAGAGGCATGCTCCGGACCAGTGGATACAGAGTTCATGTTCGACAAGTTCGTTGAGACTCTTTAACCACATTATATTATAGATAACGAAAACTCAATACTCATAAAACCATAACTTTCAGTAAAGATGAAAGACGAAAACATAAAGAAAGTCCTGTTGCTCGGTTCAGGCGCATTGAAAATCGGAGAGGCAGGCGAGTTCGACTACTCTGGTTCACAGGCGCTGAAGGCACTCCGTGAGGAGGGTGTGGAGACCGTTCTCATAAATCCAAACATTGCCACCGTGCAGACGTCGGAGGGTGTGGCAGACAAGATATACTTCCTGCCTGTACAGCCATACTTCGTAGAGCGCGTAATACAGCAGGAGAAGCCAGACGGCATACTGCTCGCGTTCGGTGGACAGACAGCCCTCAACTGCGGTGTGGAACTGTATCAGTCTGGTGTGCTTGAGAAGTACAACGTAAAGGTTCTCGGTACTCCGGTGCAGGCCATCATGGACACAGAGGACAGAGAACTCTTCGTGCAGAAACTCGATGAGATAAATGTAAAGACCATCAAGTCACATGCTTGTGAGAATATAGAGGAAGCACGCAAGGCTGCCGCAGAGCTGGGTTACCCTGTCATCATCCGTGCAGCTTATGCTCTTGGCGGTCTCGGTTCAGGCTTCTGCGACAACGAAGAAGAACTCGACAAACTTGTCGAGAAGGCATTCTCATTCTCACCACAGGTGTTGGTGGAGAAGTCACTGAAGGGATGGAAGGAAATAGAGTATGAGGTAGTTCGCGACCGTTACGACAACTGTATCACGGTCTGCAACATGGAGAACTTCGACCCGTTGGGCATACATACCGGTGAGTCTATCGTCATAGCACCGTCACAGACACTCACAAACTCTGAGTATCATAAGCTGCGTGCCCTCGCCATCAAGATTATACGCCACATAGGCATCGTCGGCGAGTGTAACGTGCAGTATGCCTTCGACCCACAGTCAGAAGACTACCGTGTCATCGAGGTCAACGCACGTCTGAGCCGTTCTTCTGCCCTTGCATCAAAGGC
>DGHL01000098.1 GCA_002392645.1 Prevotellaceae bacterium UBA3849 | reverse complement strand
TATCTCGATTTCGAGGGCACGTCTCTCGTCCTCGACCACCACATCATGGAAGCCATCGCCTACCGCAACATCGATCGCAGAAACTACTTCAACATGTAATGCACAAAGCATAATCTGTTAAAGATAATATAAATAATCAGTCTGGCGCACTATTTTTGTTCTTTGTAAAATTGCCCTGTATTTAAGGCAAAATGTGTATATTTGCAAGCACAAAACAAAGCAAGATGTCGTTTTTTACACGCAAATACCCAGTCTCACAAAGCAATATATTGCTAGATTGTGCCATGTATGGTGCCATCGTTTTTCTGATATTATATGTGCTGCAGCCGTTTGGAGTCAACATGTATAAGGGGAACAAGTTCTTGGTTTCACTGCTTTTTGGAGCAATCACATTTGGGTGCTGTTATCTGTTCGAACTTGCAATAAAACCGTTACACAAAAAAACATCTCCCTGGCTTGTTTGGCATGAGGCATTGTCGGTGTTGGCAAATGTCTTGTTTATAGGTTTCTGTAACTTCATCGCATGTTCATTATTATTTCACTATCCTATTTCCTTCAGCGTTTTCCTGCAGTTTCTTTATTGGACCCTTATTATAGGTATTATCATAACAGTTTTCTCGGTCGGTTTCAGCTATTATCGGCATCTTCGCAATCAACTGGAGAGTCTAATTGACAAGACCACAGAAGAGCAGACCGACGTGGTTGTCACCATCCATGACACCAGTGTAAGAGGGAACGACCTTCAGTTGCCCATTAACGACTTGCTCTATATCGAGGCACAGAAAAATAACGTATCGGTATGTTACATGAAAGACGACAAAGCACACACCTCAGTATTACACACCACATTGACATCTGTGCTCACCGACCTGCACGAGTATGAAAATATTTTCCAATGTCATCGTTCTTTCGTGGTTAACCTGAACAATATCTCGTCGGCTCGGGGCAATTCAAACGGCTACCAACTCAAACTCGGCAATGACTCAACCATAATACCTGTATCGCGTACCTACGTGCCTAAACTCCGTTCTTTCATAGCTTAATCAATCATCCTTTTTTTTGTCATTCGTCAGCGGGCTTAGTTATCTGTCCGCGGTTCTAGCTGTCTGTCCCATAAATTTGGCAGGCCTAATTTTAGTATCTATTTTTGCGGCATGAAATTGCTGTTGACACGTCACATTTGATGTCGCTGACGACTTGCATTCTGACTGCACAAAATTGTCATTAATATATTTCAAATAATAAAATCATCTGAAACATATGGGACCTATACTTTTTATCATCTTGGCTGCTTTAGAAATCGTGCTCGCAGTAAGAGCGTGCCGAAGCGAAAAAGAAAAGAAGCAATGGCGTAAAGAACGTTTGATAGTTCGTACAGCACAGGTCATACTCGTCATTGTCACGATGCTGGTAGTAGGGCAGAAGTGGCGTTTCGTCCCCATTTTGGGCTTACTGGCAATACTGCTTATTGTCGCTGGAGCGAAAGCACTCATCATGCGGAACAAGGACGACGGCATGAAAAAGAAAAGCAGTGCGATTGTCTCCTGTGTACTTAACATTGTACTCATTGCACTGCTGCTCATCCCCGCCTTTGTATTCACTGGATATAACGGTCTGCCTGTCTCTGGCA
The DNA here is from genome assembly GCA_002392645.1 of Prevotellaceae bacterium UBA3849. Lineage (GTDB taxonomy): Bacteria > Bacteroidota > Bacteroidia > Bacteroidales > Bacteroidaceae > Prevotella. The sequence continues at coordinate 1,061 of DGHL01000098.1, read as the reverse complement.
ACCACAAGATTGCTGAGACGTCTGCTATACTTATCGACAGATCCCGCCATGATATCTTTGAGCAGGACAGAAGTTTTCGCGAGGTGCCAGTACACATCTATTATCCCGCCGACGGCTCTGCGAAGGGATGCCCTCTCGTTGTTTTCTCGCATGGTGCCTTCGGCTACTATCAGAGCAACACCTCAACTTATATGGAACTGGCGAGCAATGGCTACGTCGTAGTCGCGCTTGACCATCCGCATCACGCTTTTTTCACGAAGGACACTGATGGCAATACCGTTATCGTAGATAAGGATTTTATGAACACTGCCTTGTCACTCGGCGATATAACCGATGCGCAGGAGGAGTATAAGATATATACGCAGTGGATGGAGCTGCGCGTGGCAGATATGAGTTTCGTGCTTGATGAACTTAAAGCAGCTGTTCAGTCTAGCACGTTGGACAAGAGTTGGTTCATCTCAGGTATAGACAGCGACGCTATCAGTTCCGTGCTTGGAATGATTGATATCTCGAAAATAGGCGTAATGGGCCATTCCCTAGGTGGTGCCACCGCAGTAGCTATAGGCCGAGAACGTAGCGATGTGTCTGCCGTCATAGACATTGATGGTACTATGCTTTCAGAGTATACGGGCGTCATAGACAATGAGCTTGAAGTCCGCGACGAGCCCTACGATGTGCCAGTGCTTGAATTCGTTAATTGGAATAGCTACTCCTTGCTGCCTGAATATCGCAAAGAAGGCAAAATATACCCGAACGATGTGCTAATCCGTAATGCCGCTGAGGGTTTCTCTGCCACATTGCGCGACACGCGGCACATGGACTTTACCGACCTTCCCCTTCTTTCTCCCACGCTTGCGAATCTGCTTGGTGATATGGGTAGTGGCGATCGCAGCACCGAAGAGTCAATGATGATAGTCAACTCTCTTGTTTTGAAGTTTTTCAATTGCTATCTAAAAGGCGAAGGCACCTTTACAGCACAAGATATTTATTGAGACAAACGTACCATTGGCGACCTTGACGGCACCATCACCGTCCGCACCCACCACATCATGGAAGCCATC
>DGHL01000009.1 GCA_002392645.1 Prevotellaceae bacterium UBA3849 | reverse complement strand
CAGCGAAGATGCATGGATAAACTTTCTATTCTTGTATCTTCGCTTTTTTATGTAGTTGTGTGAATACGGTAAAGGTGGGTTCTAATAATTCCCACTGTCAGATTTTTGAATTTGTTTCAAGGGCAAAATGTTAGCTGATAAGGAAGCATAGCGGGCTATGTGACCGCGGAAGCTAACAGTTTGTACTGAAAGAAAACAAAAATATGACATAATGTTATTCATGTAATTAACTAATTTAACTCGTGGGAATTTTTAGAACCCACCATAAATAAGAATAGCTACTACATTTATGAAAAAGATTGTATTACTACTAGCACTCTTCACAATAAGTATATTTGAACTTTCAGCACAAAAGAAGTTTCGCAAGGTAACAGCCGAAGACTTCGCAAAAACATACGAAATTGCAGATTCAACAACAGATGCTGTATATATCTACTCAATCGGAGAATCCGAATTTTGTTACGCAGCGCAGCATTTTATGCTTCGTACGCACATAAAGGCAAGACTGAAGATACTGACAGAGGAAGGACGCGAGCACGCAAACTGCTCGGTAACATACTCTTATTCAAAAGACCGTTCGGGCTTCCGTAACGATAATATAAGAAACATATCGGCAACATCATACAATCTGGTAGATGGAAAGGTTACCAGTACCGAACTGTCAAATAAATACATCTTCCATGAGAATATAAGCGACCGCCTGCGTAAGACCAAATTCTCGATTCCTGATGTAAAAGTCGGTTCCATCATAGAATATGAGTTTACTCTGGAATCGCCAAATTATGGGGTTCTGCCAACATGGAAGGTTCAGTTAGACGAGCCGGTACTTTACAGCTACTATGACATAACCATACCGGAATGGTTTACGTGCGACGTAGAATGCCGCGGCTCGCAAACCATCAACGTGAAGAAGGAATTAGCACATCTGAAGCTGAACACAGGCTACAGCGTGTTTGATGTGGCATCAAACCGCTACATAGCAGAAGCAGAGAACCTGCCGTCCTTCAAGAAAGAGAACTACGTAATATGCGCAGACGACTATAACACTCATATAGACTTTGAGGTAAGCGGCATACAGATTCCTGGTGATGTCTATAAGAGCTTCGCCTATACATGGAACGACGTGAGAGAGCTGCTTAAGACTAATTATGGATACAACTCATGCCTGAAGACAAAGAATCCGTATGCAGAGGAAATGAAGTCGCTGCAGCTTGACGGATTAACCTCAGTACAAAAGGCAAGCAAGCTTTTCAGCTTCATACATTCAAAGCTCAAATGGGACAAGACATACAGACTTTCATGCAACTCCCTCTCAAAAGTCGTCAAGGAGGGTAACGGTTCCAACATAGAGCTCAACTTCATATATATGAGTATGCTTCGTGAGGCAGGTATAAACTGCACCCCGTTGCTGATACGTCTGAGAGACGAAGGCAGACTGCCGATGACACATCCTTCTATAGATAAGCTCAGTACTTTCGTAGTGGCCTTTGTCGATGAGAAGAAAGACCTGTTTTTCGCAGACTGTTCTGCCGAATATGGCGACATCAACGTGTTGCCTGCCAAACTGATGACTGGCGGTGTCCTGTTTGATCCAACCATTGCAGCGGACATGCCACAGACTGTTGACCTGAAATATCTTGTAAATAACGGTTGTACAAATATCATACAAGGTATTTTATCCGAAGACGGTAAATTCGTTGGCTCATGCAAATCAACCTATTTCGGCTGTGATGCATTAGAGTTCAAGAAGGGGTATCATAATGCCACGGACAGTGCTGCGTTCATACAGGAGATAGAGAAGTTCTATGACTGCACCATCAAATCCGTAAAGCTAAGAAATACAGAAGGAACGGGAAATAAGACTACGATACAGTTCCTGTGTGAGAAAGACATAAGAAACATAAACGACAGAATGTACTTGAATCCGATGATGTTCGTCGACTTGAAGAATTCTCCATTCACCAAAGATAACCGCAAACTGCCAGTGGAGTATCCTTATGCAAGAACAATAAAGTATATAACAGATATAGCCATCCCTGACGATTATGTCGTTGAGTCTATGCCAGAGAATGAGACGTATAGTCTTGGAGAGGATTGTCACCTCAGTTTCAATGTAGTGCTTGACGGACAGAAAATCAGGACGACCTATACGTTTGACAATATGACGACGTTCATAGGACTGGAGCGCTACAAGGAACTACAGGAGTTTTATAACAAGTTAGTGAAAACAAACTCTAAATTAGTCGTACTCAAGAAGAAATGACGAAATATATTCTCTGCATATTAATCTCCGTATGTTTCTCTGGCTATATACAGGCACAAAACAAATATCCGGTGGCTGACATACCGGATTCCCTGAAGAAAGATGCATACTCGGTGGTGCGTGACTACAAGCTGGAAACTACAGCGAACTCCAGCACGAACTATACATCCAACTATCATAAGGTGGTAACTGTCCTCGACAACAAGGGCATAGATGAGGCATTGTGGATATACCCTACAGACAGACACACGGAGATTACATCCTTCAAAGGCGTCATATATGATTCTAACGGTAAGCCAGTCAAGACGATAAAGAGAGGTGACTTGGTGCAGACGTCGCTTTCTGAGCATCTTGCAACCGATAACGTACGATATTACTATCAACCACCGGCAATGAGCTGCCCATATACAGTGGAGTATACATGGGAAGTCAAAGGTAGCAAGGGGTATATGGACTATCCTTCCTTCTTCCCCGTTTCTGAACGTCAGTCATTGGAAGGCGCCATATATATCCTTACTGTACCACAGGGAACGGAAACACGTTCATGTTGTTTACCACACGACTGGGACCACATGGTGGACAATATAGGAAAGAATACCGTTCAGACATGGAAGGTTCCGGCTATGCGCAGCATAGTGAAGGACTATATGGATGAAGACGACATGAAACTGTTTCCGCTGATTATATCGGAGCCTGTCTCGTTCTGCTATGATGATACTAAAGGAGACATGACGTCATGGGAAGATCTGGGAGCTTGGTTCTATGGCATATCTGCCGGACGCGATGTCTTGCCCGATAATGTAAGGAATGAAATAACAAGAAGGACAGCCGACTGCAAGACAAACATAGAGAAGATTAAGGCTGTTTACGACTATTTAGCCGAAAACACTCGTTACGTCAGCATCCAACTGGGTATCGGCGGCTGGCAGCCTATGAGTGCAAAGGAAGTGGCTTCCACTGGATTTGGTGACTGCAAAGCATTGACAAACTATATGCAGTCTATGCTGAAACATGTTGGAATAGAATCGTATCACGCCCTTATCAGTACGACATACGAAACCTTGCTGAAGGATTTTCCGAATATGCATCAGCTGAACCACGATGTGTTGTATGTGTCAGTTGCAGACGGTGGCGACTACATTTTAATAGAATGCACCAATCCTCGACTGCCACTGGGTTTCATACCGCAGACTCTGTGTGGACATGAGGCGCTAATCATAAAAGACAGCAAAGGAACACTTGTTAAGATAAAAGGTAGGAGCGAAGAGGAAAACAAGAAAAACACCATCGCAACCATCAAGATGAGACTCGATGGAAAAGCTGACATGACATTTCAGCAGGATATGTACGGAACATTCTATGAAGACAGTAAATACCTTGCAGAGGAAACTGCGGAAAACCGCGTTGGCTACATAAAAAGGAATCTTTATACCAAGGGGACATCCGTAAACACTGTAAACATACGGGATAATCGTGAAGATACTCCACGTGTTCATGCTGACGTAAGCGCAAAGGCTGATTACGGAGAAATAGCAGGCAGTCAAATGTTCATACGGTGTAATCCGTTCATAAACCCTTCGGTATATAAGCTTCGCAATGACAGAATACGTCCTATCGTCATACGTACTCCCTTCAGTCGCAGTGAAACCGTTACGATAGAAATTCCCGAAGGTGCAGTCATAGAGGGACTGCCAAAGCCTTCGCACTACGAAAACATATTCGGTTCGACAGACTTTAATGTGCAGCAAAATGAGAGAAGCGTAACATTTACCACTTCGATAGTTTGCCACAAAGGGAGGTTCGATAATTCGCAAAAGAATGATTTTACAGAATTTCAGAAGCAGGTGGAGCGGATGGCAAAGACCCTGATGGTATTGACGATTAAACAATAAGTAAGTATGCATGATTATTTATACAATCCTTGCTCTTTTAAAGATAGAATTTCAAGAGGATTGTTATTGGAATGCTTTGCCTATATCTGGTATAGTTGAAAACGACGAACCTTGTTAAGAACGAATATTAAGTGGGGCTGTGGTTAGGGACGGGGACTGAAGTTATTTGTGTAATTGAAAATTAAAGAGTAACTTTGCACTCTGAAAAGAAACGGATAGGAAAACGAGATTCTTAGATATGAGTAATGAACATAACAATGCCTGGGCAGTGGATGCAGCATGTTCAGGCAATCCAGGGCCGATGGAATATCGTGGCGTTGACATCGCTACGGGACGTCAGGTGTTTCATTTCGGACCTATAAAGGGAACGAATAATATTGGCGAGTTCCTTGCCATAGTCCATGCATTGGCACAGATGGAACAGCAGGGAATCACCGACAAGGTGATATATAGCGATTCTGTAAATGCACAGTTGTGGGTTAGGACGATGATATGTAAGACAAAGTTGGCACTCACTCCGGAAACAGCGAAGGCGCTTGAGTTGGTGCAGCGTGCAGAGAGATGGCTGCGTACGCATAGTTTTCGTGTGCCAATAAAGAAATGGGACACTAAACAGTGGGGCGAAATACCTGCAGATTTTGGTAGAAAGTGAAAACTTAATGATAAAAATTGCGTTTTTTGTGCACACTTTGTAGGAGGTTGTGTGTTGTGTAGGCACACAATGTTAATAAAATTAAAACAGAGTAAGAAAGTTTGGTAAAGTTTGATTATGGTCAATTTTTTTTATTAACTTTGCAATCAGAAATCCGGTGGTAAACCCAATCATTTGTCCCTTATCTATACTATTTTGAAGGAACACAAAAAATGGTACACACTACCACTCTACTGATGAAACACACAAGCTACTAATACTACTCAATAATTCATCGGATCAAAATAGCCCCATCGCTCCTTAACGGAGGGATGGGGCCAAACTTTTATCGGCTTTTCTTGCATAGTTCCATTTTTTTCAGTAATTTTGCAACTGAAAAACTTAACGACACATATTTATATTATGGCCAATTTAAGATTCCAGGTCGTGGCTGAGGCTTTCAAGAAGCAGCCTCTTGACGTTCCGGCACCAAAGGAGCGTCCTTCAGAGTTCTTCGCAAAGTATGTTTTCAACAAGGCGAAGATGTACAAGTATCTCCCAAAGAAGGTGTATGACAAGATGCTTGATGTCATAGATAACGGTGCTCCGCTTGACCGTCAGACTGCCGACAAGGTGGCTGAAGGTATGAAGAAGTGGGCTATGGAGCTCGGTGTGACACACTGTACCCACTGGTTCCAACCGCTTACAGAGACTACGGCAGAGAAGCATGACGCTTTCGTGGAGCACGACTGGAAGGGTGGCATGATTGAGGAGTTTGAAGGCAAGAGCCTCGTTCAGCAGGAGCCTGACGCTTCTTCATTCCCATCCGGTGGCATACGCTCCACCTTTGAGGCTCGTGGCTATTCTGCCTGGGACCCTACGTCACCAGTATTCGTTATCGGCGACACGTTGATGATTCCTACTGTGTTCATCTCTTATACAGGTGAGGCACTCGACTATAAGACTCCTTTGCTGAAGGCGATACATGCAGTTGATAAAGCTGCTACGGCAGTCGTTCATTATTTCAACCCTGAGGTTAAGAAGTGTATCTCGAACCTTGGTTGGGAGCAGGAGTATTTCCTCGTTGACGAGGGATTGTATTCTGCTCGTCCAGACCTCCTTCTTACAGGCCGTACGCTGATGGGACACTCTTCTGCAAAGGACCAGCAGATGGACGACCACTACTTTGGTGCAATACCTGAGCGCGTGGCTGCCTTCATGAAAGACCTTGAGATTCAGGCTCTGGAACTGGGTATTCCTTGCAAGACTCGCCATAACGAGGTGGCGCCAAACCAGTTTGAGTTGGCTCCTATCTTTGAGGAGATGAACCTCGCCATTGACCATAATATGCTCATCATGTCGCTGATGAAGAAGGTGGCGCGCAAGCACGGTTTCCGTTGCCTGCTCCACGAGAAGCCTTTCGACGGAGTGAACGGTTCTGGTAAGCATAATAACTGGTCTATATCTACAGACACAGGCATATTGCTCCATGCTCCTGCAAAGGATGAGATTGGCAGCCTGCGTTTCGTTACATTCATAGTAGAATCGCTGATGGCTGTATATAAGCATAACGGATTGCTCAAGGCTTCTATCATGTCGGCAACCAATGCCCATCGTCTTGGTGGACATGAGGCGCCTCCGACGATAGTTTCTTCTTTCCTTGGAAAGCAGTTGACAGAGATACTTGACCATCTTGAGCAGACTAACGACGATACCATTGCCATCAGCGGCAAGGCTGGACTGAAGCTCGATATCCCTTCTATACCAGAACTGCTCATCGATAACACCGACCGCAACCGCACCTCTCCGTTTGCCTTCACCGGCAATCGCTTTGAGTTCCGTGCGCCAGGCTCTGAGGCAAACTGCGCCAGTGCAATGATAGCGCTGAGCACTGCTATGGCTGAGGCTCTGGTGAACTTCAAGAAGCGTGTAGATGCCTTGATAGCAGATGGTAAGGATAAGCATGCAGCGATAATCAGCGTTTTGCGCGACGATATCAAGACCTGTAAGCCTATTCGTTTTGACGGCAACGGATATTCTGACGAGTGGGTGGTAGAGGCTGCTAAGCGTGGACTTGACGTTGAGCGCTCATGTCCGCTTATCTTTGATCGTTACCTCGACAAGGATTCAATAGAGATGTTCGAGTCGATGGGCGTGATGACGGAAAAGGAGCTTGAGGCTCGTAACGAAATCAAGTGGGAGACATATACTAAGAAGGTGCAGATAGAAGCACGCATCTTCGGTGATCTTTCAATCAACCACATCATACCGCAGGTAGTGGCATACCAGACAAAGCTGGCAGAAAACGTAAGGGCACTCAAGTCTATATTGCCAGAAGATGAGTTTAAGGCATCGGCAGCAAGTAACCTTGCACTTATCTCTGAGATATCAATGCGCATCAAGGAGATAGAAGAAGGTTGCGAGGCGCTCACAGAGGCGCGCAAGGTGGCTAATGTCATCGAGTCGCAGCGTGAGAGAGCTATTGCTTATCACGACACTGTAGAGCCATTGATGGAGCAGATACGCTATCATATCGACAAGCTTGAGGCAAAGGTTGACGATGAAGTCTGGACACTGCCTAAGTACCGTGAGATGCTCTTTATCAGATAATCCTATAAAATCAATACCTGGGGTATGAAGAAAGTATTATTGTACTTGCTTGCCTTTACGCTGCTTGGCACTACGTTTACGTATGCTAAACCACCGCAGAAGAAAGCGAAGTCCGAGACCTACCTTTCAAAGGAGGAGATACCTGACATGCTGAAGTTTCTCCCAGCGCCTCCTGATACGACGAGTGAGTTGTTCGGACACGATGTGATGCGCTATTTCTGGGGTAAGCAGCAGCGCCTTGTGAAAGAAAGGGCTGAGATAGCAATACGCGACTCTTACTGTAACACACCAAAGATCAGTGCTGAGTTTAGCGGCGCATTCGGCGTGGAGATAACGGAAGAAAATGCTCCGGAGATATACAAACTCGTTGAGACGACGTTACGGACTGCCGATATGGTCGGTAACAGACCGAAGAAATACTATATGCGTAAGCGTCCGTTTGATCGTTTCAAGGAACAGACGTTGACACCGTGGGATGAAGAAAAGTTGTCGCATAACGGTTCTTACCCATCTGGTCACACTATCCGTGGATGGACCTTGGCATTGCTCTTGTCAGAGATAGCACCAGAGAAAGCAGATACATTGCTTGCCAGAGGCTATATGTTTGGTGACAGTCGCGTCATAGTCGGAGCACATTGGCAGAGCGACGTAGATGCAGGCAGACTCGCTTCTACTGCCGTATATACGCTTATGCATACCAAGGAGGCTTTTACAGAGCAGATGAGAAGAGCACGAGAGGAATACAGACGCCTGACTTCAAAGTAAGTTTAATGGCTGCATGGCGATACATAAAAGGTACGGACACACGATATAGTGTCTGTACCTTTTTTATTTAATTCAGAGTGATGCGTTGTGATGTATAAGGGTATATAAACAAAAAAATGCAAATATCAAAACTGATACTTGCATTCTTTTAGGTTGTCCTACGCGGATTCGAACCACGACAAACAGAACCAAAACCTGTTGTGCTACCATTACACCATAGGACAATCCTGACGTTTATATGACATTCCCGAAGGAACGCGAGTTTGCGAATTTGCGAGTGCTTCTTCGCACGAAGCAAATACTGAGTGTCTGTCTTACAGGCTCAAGGTCGCTTTGGCGAATTTGCGAGTGCAAAGGTAGTAAATATTTTTTATACTACCAAATTTTTCAGCAAATTACTTTACCGTAATGAGAAAATAGTTTTTCTTACCGCGCTGCGCAAGGATGTATTTGCCTCCGATAAGGTCATCCTGTGTGAGAGGTTTATTCTGGTCGGTAAGCTTCTCCTTGTTGATGGATACACCGCCACCTTGAACCATCTTGCGCATCTCACCCTTTGAAGGGAATACCTTGCAGTCATCGCGTGTGAGAATCTCTACTGCTGGCTGACCAAGCAGGTCGGCAGAGATGGTGAAATTCTCCACACCGTCAAACACGTCAAGGAAAGTCTGCTCGTCAAGCTTCTCGAGAGCCTCCTTAGTAGCCTTGCCGAAAAGTATGTTGCTGGCCTCTATAGCCATGTCAAGGTCTTCCTTAGAGTGAACCATTACGGTTACCTCCTCAGCCAGGCGCTTCTGTAAGATACGACGGCCAGGGTCCTGCTTGTGCTCCTCTACGAGTGCGTCGATAGTCTCCTTGTCGAGTGATGTGAATATCTTGATGTACTTCTCTGCGTCGTCATCGCTGACGTTGAGCCAGAACTGATAGAACTTATAAGGAGAAGTGCGGTTGCGGTCAAGCCAGATGTTACCGCTCTCAGTCTTGCCGAACTTCTTACCGTCAGCCTTTGTGATGAGCGGACATGTCAGAGCATAGGCCTCTTGATCGTTACCCAGTGTGCGGCGTATAAGCTCAGTACCAGTCGTCATGTTACCCCACTGGTCATTACCACCAAGCTGCATCTTACAGTTTTTCTCCTGATAGAGGTGCAGGAAGTCATAGCCCTGCAGCAACTGATATGTGAACTCAGTGAATGAGAGACCGTCGCGTGCGGTACCGTTAAGGCGCTGCTGTACGGAGTCCTTTGCCATCATATAGTTCACTGTGATGTGCTTACCTACAGTACGAGCGAAGTCAAGGAACGTAAAATCCTTCATCCAGTCGTAGTTATTCACCATCTCAGCACCGTTAGGAGCGTCGCTGTTGAAGTCAAGGAACTTAGACACCTGCTTCTTTATGCACTCCTGGTTGTGATACAGTGTTTCAGAGTCGAGCAGGTTACGCTCCTGTGACTTACCAGAAGGGTCACCAATCATACCAGTGGCACCGCCCACGAGAATGATAGGTTTGTGTCCACACTGCTGGAGGTGGCGCAACATCATGATGCCGCACAGGTGTCCTATATGTAGAGAGTCAGCGGTAGGGTCGGTTCCGAGATAAGCGGTAACCATCTCCTTCTGCAGGAGTTCCTCTGCCCCTGGCATTATCTGCGCGAGCATGCCGCGCCATTTAAGTTCTTCTACGAAGTTTTTCATCTTATCTTTTGTTTTGTCTTATCGGATAAACTACCCTCTCATTATATATAATTCTTTACTCTCATCCCTCAACTTTCAACCTTCAACTCTCAACTTTCAACTCTCCACTCACAACACGGTGCTCACGGTACCGGATCGTAGCCACTGCCTCCCCATGGGTTGCACCTGAGGATTCTCCATATAGCAAGCCATAGTCCTTTTATTGGTCCGTGTTTTATTATTGCCTCCTTGGCATACTGCGAGCATGTGGGCGTAAACCTGCATGCGGCAGGTGTAAACGGGCTGATGCACTTCTGGTATATCCATATAGGAGCGAGAAGTATAGCCACCGCCACCTTGCGTATGATCAAGAGAAGTTTCATCTTAATTGTTAATCTTTTCAGACATACGCATGAGTAACTTCTGCACCTTTGCCGTTACGACATCGGAAGGATACAAAGTATTGTCCAACCATATCAGAGCGATGTTTGCCACCATGCCTTCAGGCAAACGTATCAACTGTTTGTTGTTACGATACGCCTCGCGCACCTGTCGCTTCACCCTGTTACGATCTACGGCATGCTTGAAACAACGTTTCGGCACGGAGATCAGCAATGCGTTGTCATGGTTCCCGTCGCTTGCGTTCTCGCTGCCCGGCAAGTCAATAAGTCGATAGACAAGCCTCAAGGGGTATGCCGACATAGACTTGCTGTTACCGGGCTCAAAGAGCTTGTCGATGAGGTAACGGCTGTAAAGCCTTTGCGATTTCGGGAAACTACAGCTCATACGTAATATTTAGGGCGGGAAGCGTATAAGCAGTTCCCGCCGTGATTTTACAAGTATATTTAGTCAGATCAGTCCTCCTGCTCCTGCAAGAAGTGGCGCAGTGCGCCAGTCATTGACGGATAGCGCTCTGTAGGCGCCTCGAGGTCGAGGTTAAGTCCTGCATCGTGTACCGCCTTTGCTGTAGATGGACCAAAGGTACCGATTTTCAGCTCTCCTGGCTTCATGTCAGGGAAGTTCTCCTTCAGAGCCTTTATACCTGCAGGAGAGAAGAAGAGTGCCATGTCATAATCGAAAGCCTTCAGCTCTTCCTCGGTGAAGTTGTTGCTGACGGTGCAGTACATTACGCACTCTGTATGTGTAAGGTCTTTAGAGTCGAGTAACTTAGTGATTGAGTCATTAGCTACGCTGCTCAGTGGCACGAGGTACTTCTCATCCTTATGCTTCACCATGGCAGGTATCAAGTCGTCGATCTTGCCTGTCTCGCCAAAGAAGATCTTGCGCTTACGATAAGGTGCATACTTCTGTATGTAGAGAGCGATAGTCTCTGTCACGCAGAAATACTTTGTTGTCTCTGGCATTGTGATGCGCATCTCCTTTGCCAACTGGAAGAAGTGGTCGATGGCGTGACGTGATGTGAATACTATAGCGGTGTAGTCAGGAATGTTCACCTTCTGTTTGCGGAACTCCTGTGGTGAAATTCCCTCTACCTTGATGAAAGGCCTGAATACAAGCTCCACATCGAAATCGCGTGCTATGTCATAGTAAGGCGACTTGTCGCTTGAGGGTTTTGGTTGTGAAATCAGAATCTTTTTTACCATCGTATAGTTTTAAATGTTAATCTTCAAATAGTTTGCTATGAACAACGCTATGCCCACCACGAGGGCAAGCGGTACGGCTTTCAGGGTGCAAAGGTACAAAAAAAACGGCAATAATGCACCATCTTTCCGAAAAAAGATGCAATAAGCCTTGTAAATTTGCATCAGGAACGTTACTGCGATGACGGAAGCCATTATGGTTATGGTGGTCTCCATGTCAAGGTGCAGGTATATCATGAATAGCGAGAGTGGCAGCAATAATGCTCCCTGCAATGCTATCAGGAATGTCTTGTTTCCTGCCCATATCATTCTCTGACTCTTAGTGAAATATACCGGCAGCACCGTTATTTCAAGCAGTTCGCTGATACCTCTGTATATCAGGAACAGTATGAAGTATATGCCGATGAGTTGGTATTCGGTTACTCCGAAGCCTTCACCGTCTTTCAGGGTAAACCTTGCTGTGGTGTATGCGAACAGCGACAGCATCAATATACCGATGAGTGAGAAATATGCCTGGTATCGCATCTCGCTTGCGGTCTCTCGCAGTCTTATGGAGTTCTCGCGAGGAGTGCGGAAAATGTTCTTTAGCTGGAAGCAGGTGAATCTCCATGAGCGTGCCACCAACAGTATGGAGAAGAGCACGCATATAAGCAATCCCATTGACAGGAAGCTGTCGTTTGATATGGAATATTCCACCGGGATGCCTATCTCGCCGTCGCGCATGGCGGGCAGTTCTGCATGGAAATAGTCAGTCTGCTTGGCGTAGTTGTCAAAAGACTCCTTCCATAGCACCTTCTTGTGGAAGTTGTTAAGCTTCAGTTCAGGTATGCTGTCGAGCATATACATGCCCGGCACCTGCTGCAGGTTATCAAACCTCCATCGTGGCACGTGCGCGGTATCAGCCGCCATTGAGGCGGTGTCGCCTACTATTGCCGTAGCTTTATGCAGTATGGAATCGTTTGGCAAGTTTCTTTTTTGTATGTTTATATTTGTCTATCCATGCCTTGGTGCGGCATGTTATTACATGAATGCCTTCTTGAATTTCTCTACGAGGTCAAGCTTCTCCCAAGTGAAGAGCTCTACATCCATCACTTTGGTAGGGTGATATGCAGAGGTGAATTCCTTCTTCACAATGCGAGGCATACGTCCCATGTGTCCATATGCGGCAGTCTCCAGATACATAGGCTGACGCAGTTTCAGCGTGCGCTCTATTGCCTTTGGGCGGAAGTCAAAGAGGTCCTTGTCCATCAGTTTCTTGGCAATCTCGCTGTCTGTCATGTTCACGTGGCTTTTGCCGTATGTATTGACGTATATGCTGACTGGCTCTGCCACTCCAATGGCATAGCTCAGCTGCACCAGTATCTCGTCGCTCACGCCGGCAGCTACGAGGTTCTTTGCCACGTAGCGTGCTGCGTATGCAGCGGAGCGGTCAACCTTTGAAGGGTCTTTGCCTGAGAATGCACCGCCGCCGTGCGCACCCTTGCCTCCGTATGTGTCAACGATTATCTTGCGTCCGGTCAGACCGGTGTCTCCGTGAGGACCGCCGATGACGAACTTGCCCGTAGGGTTCACGTGATACTTTATCTCTGTGTCAAAGAGCTTCAGCATCTTCTCGTCCTTCAGTTGCGCTTTTACGCGTGGAATGAGAATGTTGATGACGTCGTCCTTGATTTTCTCAAGCATCTTTTCGTCTTCGTCAAACTCGTCGTGCTGTGTTGATACGACGATAGTGTGAATGCGCTGTGGCACACCGTCGTCACTGTATTCTACCGTGACCTGTGACTTTGCGTCTGGGCGCAGGTATGTCATCACCTTACCCTCCTTGCGTATCTCGGCAAGAGTCTTCATTATAAGTTGTGCCAGGTCGAGGGTTACAGGTATGAAACGATCTGTTTCGTTGGTAGCATATCCGAACATCATGCCCTGGTCTCCGGCTCCTTGATTGTCTTCTTCCGGTTTGTCCACGCCCCTGTTGATGTCACCGCTCTGCTCATGTATGGCAGAGAGGATTCCGCATGAGTTACCGTCAAACTGATACTCCGACTTAGTGTAGCCGATTTTGTTGATGGTCTTGCGTGCTATGGTCTGCAGGTCTATGTATGCCTCAGACGTCACCTCGCCCATAAGTACCACTTGTCCGGTAGTTACGAATGACTCTATGGCGCAGTGCGACTTCTCGTCGTAGGCCAGGAACTGGTCCAGCAATGCGTCGCTTATCTGGTCGGCCACCTTGTCAGGGTGTCCCTCTGATACTGATTCTGAAGTAAACAGGTACATGGTAGTTCTGTGTTATGCGTTATGAGTATTAGTGTTAATTAAGAATTATGAGTTATGAGTTATTAGGTTGTCTTGACAACAACTCATAACCCATAACTCATAATTTATAACCGTGAGGTTGTTATCCCCAGTGTTACTTACGGAGACCGAGAGCCTTGATGATGGCACGATAGCGATTGATGTCGCGGTCGTAGAGGTAGTCAAGGAGTGCACGGCGCTTACCTACGAGCTTTGTCAGAGAGCGAGCTGTACGGAAGTCCTTGTGGTTCTTCTTCAGGTGCTCGGTGAGGTGCTTGATGCGGAAAGTGAAAAGTGCAATCTGGCTCTCTGCAGAACCTGTGTCGGTTGACTGCTTGCCATACTGGCTGAAGATTTCAGTCTTCTTTGCGCTGTCTAAATACATAGTAGTTTTTAGTTTTGTGTGATTGTGGAGTAATCTAAGTTACTATTACATCCGTCAGATGACCTGAGACAGCCCAATCACAAACCGTCTGGCATCATTCAAATGCAGCTTAGTTTTTTCTAAGCGGGTGCAAAGGTACTGCTTTTTCTTGAATTACAGAAATTTAGAAAGCTTTTTCTTTCAAATGTTAATTATTTTTAACGAATATATCTCTGATTTCTGTTAAAAACACATTGAAATGTTTGTCGTGACTGGCTGTTTTGGCCCCGGAAACTAAAATGTCCTATTTTTGCATGAAAATCCTTGCGTTGGTTTTCACGAAACGAAGTTTTGCCTTGAAAAAAACGCAGAATTTCCGCGTTTTCTGTAACTTGCTGATAATCAGTATGGCGTTTCTCGTAAACTCCTTGTTTCTTTGTAATTTGATAGCTTTTAGGTTGTGAAAGCTATGCTTTTAGGCTGTAATATGATAGCTTTTACACAGCAAAAGCTATCATATTACAGCCTGAAATTTGTGTTTTTACACCGTTTTTCGTGGTTTTTTGCGCTCAAATATGACGGAAACGTACTGTGGAATATATCGATTATTCTCTGTGTTTGTACGGAATTTCCGTCAGTTTTCTCTGGATTGCATATTGTTGCGAAATGTTAAATCAACAAAATGTCCTATGTCATCTTGTTATTTTCTTTCCACGCTGGATGTATATGCCTTTGGTGGAAGGTTTGACAGTCTTACGTCCGAACAAGTCGTAGATGTCGGCGTTGGTTTCTGTGCGTGTCTCGGTTACGGTCTGTATGCCGTCTGCCACCTGCGTCTGATAGCCCCACAGGCTTACGCCTGACGCTGACATACAGGTGAAGGCTGGCGTGGAGTCGTCTGTTCTTTCCAAGGTCTGGTATATCATCACACCGTAATAGTTTATGCTACCCACCTTGACGGTGATGTACGAGGTGCCTTCCTCTATGCTCCATGTGCCGCTGTATGCACCGCTTACGGTGCCGTCGGCATTGAGCGTCACCTCTACCGGTGTGACGGTCTCCTTGTTTGTGTGGTCGAGCTTGTATTTGTGTATCAGCATCTTGTATGTTCCGGCAATCTGCATGTTTGGCACCTGCTGCGTGGTGGCAATGTCGGCGCTCTTCACCTTTTCACCAGTGTATTCAAACGGTGCTGCCACAAGCCATCCGTTCTTGTTCTGGAACACCTGGTGCACGCGCACCTCATGTGCCTCCCAACGGTTCTGGAACCTCGTGTGGTACACCAGGTAGGTGCGTCCGTCCTCGGCGGCGATAATGCTGTTATGGCCTTGTGAGCGCTCGCCGTAGTTGCCAGTGACGATGTTGCCCCATTCGTTGTAGGCTCCGAAGATGTTACAGCCGCGGTTGGTGTTGGCGTTGGCACCAAAGTTCAGCAGGTATGAGGGAAATACGGCGCTCACCGAACTTGCGTCTTTGTATGGTCCGTCGGGTTTTGCTGAGCGGAACACCCTCATCTGGTAACCGCCGTTATTATAGTCGTTGGGGTCGCCGCCGGCAGCCAGTCCGCCGTAGGTTACGAAGAGGTAGTAGTAACCGTTTATATACTCTATGTATGGAGCTTCGCCCGAAACATAATAGCCTCCTGCCACCTTCTTGCCGAAGTAAGGGTCCACGGTGATGCCGTCACCGCTGCCTGTCAGGGTGTATGTCACGTCATAGTCGCGCAGTCCGGTCTCGGGATTCAGTCTGAGCATCCAGATGCCGCCGCTCCATGAGCCATATACCATCCACAGCAGACCGTCCTCGTCGTAGAACACGCAAGGGTCTATGTTGTTAGGGTATCGTGTGCCCCAATAGCAGTTGTAGCGTGAGGGTAGGGTGCTCTGGGTACCTATCACCAGTTCCAGGTCGGTATCTTTGTATGACGTGCCGCTCTGGAAACCGCTGATAACCACCGGAGCCTGATAGCGGTAGGGGCCCTCTATGTTGTCTGCGGTGAGCAGTATGATGCTTGAGTACCAGCTGTTGCCGTTGATGCTGAGGTACATGCACCACTTCTGCATCTCCTTGTTATATATAACGTCGGGAGCCCACATGTTGCCGTCAACGTTGTAGCCGTCGCCGCCTCGCGCCGCCCATGCTATGGCGTTAAAGGCAGGGAGGTCGACCTCCACGCCGCCTTTCATTACCTTCGTCACCTGTGGTGTGGTGAATGCGGCACTGTTGGCAGCGTTGTTGCTCGTGGCAGTCTGCCATGGAGCGGTGAACGCTGTCCAGTTCATCAGGTCTGTACTCTTTGCCGCAGCGCGGTGTGAGCCGAAGATGTAGTAAGTGTTGTTCTGTGGGTTCCATACCACGCTGGGGTCATGCACGCTGACCCTGCGCAGAGTGTAGTTAGCTGCCGTCACGTAAGTTGCTGTGAGCAGCAAAAGCAGGATAATAGTAGTAGTAATATTTTTCATCGTTAAAAAAGTTTCGGATGCAAAGTTAATATAATTTTCTCGTATATCATATTTTTTTGGTGAGAAAACTTATAGGTGGGAATTATTAGAACCCACCTAAAACGAAAAAAACTGCCTCAGTGCTCATATTTTAAGCAAAACATGCTGATTTCTTCTAAAAAATCGCTATCTTTGTAGCCAATATATAGTAATAGCAACTGCAATCAGAAATGCGCGACCTCTTACAACAGGAGGAAGAGAGTAAACAGCAGTTGAAAGAGCATTTAATTCATTAGGCTATGGACATGAATAACCAAATCATCATATATCAGACAGAGGACGGGCAGACACAAATAGATGTCCGTATGGAGAATGATATGATATGGCTGACTCGTCAGCAGATTGCCGTTCTTTTTGGACGTGACTATAAGACAATCAGCAAACATATCAATAATGCGCTTAAAGAGGAATTGGCAGATTCTGTGGTAGTCGCAAAAATTGCGAATACCACTCAGCATGGTGCGATAGAAGGTAAAACGCAGACTCATGAGATAGACTATTTCAACCTTGAGGTCATAACTTCTGTTGGCTATCGAGTCAAGAGCAAACGAGGTGTGCAGTTCCGTCAATGGGCGAACAAGGTCTTAAAGCAGTATCTCATCAAGGGTTATGCCGTAAACGAGCGTATGCGAAAGGAGCAGATTGGAGAGTTGCGCCAACTGGTGGGTATGCTTGGGCGCACCATACAGAGCCAACCACTACTGTCTAACGACGAGACCAATGCTCTGTTTGAGGTGGTGACAGACTATACTTACGCCCTCGATACCCTCGACAACTACGACTACGAGCGGCTTACTATCAATAAGACCACAAAGGAAGAGCCATTCCATGCTACTTATGAGAACGCCATGGAGGCTATCGATGGCTTACGTGAAAAGTTTGGTGGCTCTGTTCTCTTTGGCAACGAGAAGGACGACTCCTTCAAAAGCAGCATAGGACAGATATATCAGACTTTTTGCGGAGAAGAACTCTATCCCAGTGTGGAGGAGAAAGCCGCTATGCTGCTCTATCTCGTCACCAAGAACCACTCGTTCAGCGATGGCAACAAGCGCATTGCCGCTACGTTGTTCCTCTGGTTCCTTAACAATAACCACATTCTCTACCATCCTGACGGCAGCAAACGCATAGCGGATAGCACCCTCGTTGCTCTCACGCTGATGATAGCCGAGAGCAGGACAGAAGAAAAGGATGTCATGGTAAAGGTAGTTGTCAATCTGATAAACAAAAACAACTATGAGTAAAGATGCTTTGTTGATATGCGACTCCCCGTCCCCTCCATTACTCGTCAGCGTGAATTTGTATCAGAATACGAAACGCTGACCAACCGCATCAATGGTTGACTGGATGAGTTCTTTCCTAAAACAAAATAATGTAAAGTAAATAACTTGTATTTTCAAAGAATGAGAATTGAATTTGGAGTGGTATGTCGGAAAATCTGACATACCACTCTTTTTATGATTTGACTTTTTCGGCATTTGCGGAATAGGTTGCTTTTCAACTAAAAAAATATGTTAAATGAAACGCAGTATGCTTGCATGGTATTGTAATTATATGTATCTTTGCATCGTTAAACTAAAAAAATAGTTGAACTAATCTATTCGTTAATCCTTTACGGTGGGAATTAATAGAACCTACCTTAACTACTAACAAATATGCAGAAACTTACGGCTAAGGAAGAAGAGGTAATGGAGCTGATGTGGAAACTCGGTGAGTGTGCTCCTAAGGACATCGTGGCGCAGTATGACGAGCCACAGCCTCATGTGAATACCGTGGCAACGGTGGTGCAGTCGCTGGAGCGGAAGGGTTTCGTGGGCCATCGCCCGCACGGGCGCGGATATATATACTATCCTTTGCTGACGCAAGAGGACTACGGTCGCTCGAAACTGGGCGGCTTCGTTGACCGCTATTTCAAGAACTCCTATATGAAACTGGTGCAGACGCTGGTGCGTGAGGAGAAAGTGACGGAACAGGAACTGCTGGATTACCTGAAAGAACTGAAGAAGAAATAAAACTAACCATATACATAGACTCTTCCCAACCCTCACTGTGGGGGAGGGAGAAGTGAAATAAATCTAAACAAATAGAGAATGAATCTGCGGACAGCCCCCTCCCCTACAGGGAGGGATGGGGTGGGTCTCTTATAAATAATATGATTATATATATAATAAGGTGGGCGGTGGTGCTCACAATGCTATACTCACTTTACGGACTGCTGATGAAGCGTGAGACGCTTCATGGTGTTAACCGCCTTGTGCTGCTTGTGATACTCGTGGCAAGCATGGTGCTGCCGCTGTGTCAGATAGAGACAGCGGAGCCTAACTATGTGATGGAGGCGCGGCAGACGGTGGAATATCAGATAGCTCATGCGCAGACTGCGCTCAACGGCAATGAGCAGTCTGCAGCGATTGCTTATGCAGGGGACGGAGCAGCAGTCGATAAGCCGGCGGCGCATGGCGGCGTCAGTATCTTAATCCTTGCGGCGATAGGAATATATTTCGTGGGACTCGTCATTAGTTGGGCGCGTTACTTACTGCCGTTGGCAGCCCTCGTGAGTCTCATCAGGCGTAGTAGGCGCATAGAGGTGACCGGATTGCCTGAGCATGTCAGCGTGCTGGTGCATCCCGACATTCAGACGCCGTGCAGTTGGATGAAGTGGGTGTTGCTCAATCCTACTGACGTAGGCACGCGTGCCATCATCAACCATGAGATGGCACATATACGCCTCAGGCACTCATGGGATATGTTGCTGTGTGAGTTTACCTGCCGTATGCTGTGGTGTGTGCCGTTTGCGTGGATGTTGCGCCAGGACCTGCGCGACGTGCATGAGTATCAGGCAGACCGCAGCGTGCTCTCAGGGGGCATCAATGAAGAAGAATATCAGCTGTTATTAATAAGGAAAGCTACTGTCACGGGACTGCAGCCTGTTGTCAATGCTTTGAATCAAAGTCCAATTAAACGAAGATTTAAGATGATGTACACAAAACCATCCCGACGGTGGGTGGCGCTGAAAGCCACCTACCTCCTGCCGCTGACAGCCTTGGCACTTGTCTCGTTTGCCCGACCGCAGACGATGAAGGACATAGAGAGACAGGTGGAGAAGGCTGAGACAGAGGCAAAACAGGCTGTAGAGAAGTCTGGAGTGATAGAGAAAGTAACGGCAATGGCAGAGAACCTCGGACTGACCAGCGCTGATGAAGTGCTGCCGGTTATGGAACAGACAGTTCTGTCTGACTCCGTCGTAACTTCAGTCAATCCAATCATTGCCTTGGAGGAACAGCGAAACCTTACGGATGCTAACCTAGTGAAGGCAGACCTCGCAGAATCAGGTCGTAAGATTGTGAGAATGACGAAAAGTGTTACAGAACTGCTCGACAGTACTATGCAGGCCGTTGGTGCGCGCAAGATAGCCGAGGGTACGTATGTGGGACATTTCCAGCCTAACCTTAACAGTGACACCGTGCGCATAGCTCAGGCTAAGGTGCTTGATTGCCAGTCAAGGCTGATTGCAAGTCATGGTTTTGCAAAGAATTCAGCCAGTCCCTATGCCTATAACATAACGCTGTCCGCAGAGACACGCAAGGAGCGCGCGGGGTATTACATACGTTTCCTGCGGCCGGTGTCATCTACCCTGCGGCATTATGATCGTAAGCGTGTGGACCCGAAGATGCTGTCAACCGATGAGGTGCTGGTGAAGGATTTATATGCCGGGGAGTATTATCCAGTAGCGATGGAACGCACGAAAAAAGATACTCGTATGTATTTCTTTATTAGTGTTCCGTCAAAGATAGATGCAGCGTCGGTGGAGGAAGGTATATCACAGTATGTTTCTGACTATGCCATTTATGATGTGGCAACGGCTGACAAGTATATGCTCCGTTCGATGGACAAGGATTATTTCAAACTGTCAAAGAAAGATGGTGACGGGGAGACGCTATATCAGTTCTGTTTGGTTTTCCCTCCATTAAGAAAGAATGTTGACGAGGTTTGTTTCATACATTTGGATGATAAAAAGAGAAACTATATGAGTAGATTCAAACTGAGCGAGATTCCACATAAGGGACGTGTTATAACCGAATAAACAAGACAGGATATGAACAGGATTATAATGATAATAATAGCTGCAGTGGCAATGTCTGCCAACTGCTATGCCAAGAAAGGCGCGCGTATCACTTATGATGAGCGCCCGGAGAATAAACAGCCTGTGTTGGAGCGTCCGGCATGGCCTAACTATGATTTGCATGATGACCGTTCCTTTGCAGCTTTCTCGCATGTGCAGACTGCGCCGGATGGACCTGTGTGGTACATTAAGGCAGAGAACGGTGGTGACTTTCTTCCGGCGACTGTTTACCGTTGTGAGGATGCCACGTATGTATGTATGGACTATCATGTGCCGAAAAGTCAGGACTGGCTGTTCTTCCGCTTTACCACTGGCTCTGCTATCATCGACGCTGACACAGGTGACCGCTATTTGATTCAGTGCGTGGAGCACTTTCCCTTGGACCAGTGCTTCTGGGTATATGGACAGGCTGGCGAGACCCTGCGCTTTGTAATGGTATATCCTCCGCTGCCGCCGTCGGTGAAGCGCATACAGATTTACGAGGCAAGTGCGGAGTCGCGCCGCTGGCTGGACGGCACGGGGTGTATTACAGTGCCGATGGATATAGATGACCTGCGTCCGGGCAAGAAGAATAAGGAGAATCAAAAGTGGAGGAAGAAAGGGCGCATCATCAGGTAGCCTATGCCTAATGTTTTTTCATAAAAGAGTAATTCGGTGGAGGCGACTGGGAAGTTTCCTCCATCCGTTTTCAGAATATCTACTTTGAATAATTGTAATGAACAAAACGATAATATCAACCTTATTATTAATAATGACAACTCTCGGTGCCTTGGCGCAAGAGAAGAAAGACAGTATATACCTTTACGGCTCAGTGGCAGACAGTTTTACTAAGGCTTCCGTGCCAGATGTGTTGCTGACACTGATGAAGCCTGATTCCACGATGGTTGACACCGTAAGGGTGTATAAGAGCAGTGGCTATACATGGGGTATAGGCAGGGGAGCAGAGACCACACGCTATTATTTTAAGGTGTCGCGCGAACCGATGCGCTATATACTTCGCTTCGAACATCCTGATTACGAAACGACCTTTGCCGACTTTGAGATGAAGAAGGTAAGCCGCAGGCAGGAGAGAGTAGAGGGACCTAAGGTGTATATGAGGAAACTCAGGAACTCCAGTCACCACGAGGGCGGTTCGCTTGACGAGGTGGTGGTAAGGGCCACGAAGGTAAAGATGGTGTGGAAGGGCGACACGCTGGTGTTCAATGCCGATGCCTTCAACGTGCCCGAGGGCTCCATGCTCGACGGACTGATAAAGCAGTTGCCTGGCGTGGAACTGAATGAGAATGGTGAGATATTCGTCAATGGAAAGAAGATTGATAACCTGACGCTCAACGGTGCGGACTTCTTCAAGGGAAAGAATAAGATAATGCTTGAGAACCTGCCTTACTTCACGGTGAAGAGCATCGAGGTGTATAACAAGCAGACGGAGGAGAACAAAATGCTCGGCATAACCGATGAGGATAAGAAGGAATATACCATGGACGTGGTGCTGAAGCGCGAATACAACAAGGGCGGTTCCGCTAACCTTGAGGCAGGCTACGGCACGGACAACCGCTATAAGTTTAAGGGCTTTGGTATGGCTTACTCGGACCATACAAGGGCGGTGCTCTTCGGAGGCGCAAACAACATAAACCAGACTGCCGACTATGACTCTAATAACCAGAAATACAATGACCGCACGCATCAGGCTGGCGACCGCCACTACCGTCAGGTGGGTGGTATGTTCACCTATCTCGGTGCGGAGAATAAGGTGAATAATGCCACTGAGGTTAATGTGGTGTGGAAGGATGATACGGGTGATATACGCCAAAGCAGCGAGAACTACCTGACTGACGGAAGCACTACCTATGGGATGTCGGCGAGCCACAACCGCAGCAGACCGGTAAATGTGGGCTTGAGGAATACCTTCAGGCTGAACGGTCCTGTGTCGGTGTATTCACGCCTGAACCTAAGCTACGACAAGCACCGCTACGACAGCGAGGGGTGGGATGTCTCCACGGCAGACGCCATGATGACCGACAGTATCAACAGTTCGCGATACTCCTCGTGCAACCGCGCCGACTATCTCAGCGGCTACGGCAACGTCAGCCTGTCTAAAAGGATGAAGACGGGAGACTCGTTCCAGTTCAGTCTGAATGGCAACTTCAGCAAGGAGATGAATGCCGAGACACAGAGCGATAACCATTATGTGTATCACAGGCTGAACACTACAGACAACCGTAGCCGGCTCACCAAAACGCCGTCGTACTCATACAACTATTCGGCAAGCCTGCTGTACCGCTACAGCCTGAAGGACTGGAGCATCATGCCAAGATACAGTATCAGGCCGGCTCGTCGTTGCAATGAGCGGAGCGAGTTCGTGCGTGATGACACGGGGCTTCTCCCTGACTATGACAACAGTAATGAGAGTACCAACCGCAGCCTTACTCATGTGACTTCTTTAGGCATAAGCTATAACCATAGTTATAAAGAGGGGGGATATGTCAGCGCGTCTGCGGATTTCAGTATGAATTTTGAGCGTCAGCGCATGGGGCTCAGCGTGCCGGCGGCAGACGCATACTCCACGCAGCAGCTGACAAGAAACTACTCCATGCTCCAGCCTTATCTCTACTTGTATTATAGTAGTAAAGGAGACAAGAAAAGGCTGTATGTCAATTATCAAGCATACCAAAACACTCCCTCAGCCGGCGACCTGCTCGATCGTCCGCAGACCAGCGACCCGCTGAACATATACCTAAGCAACCCCGACCTGAGCATGGAGACCCGCCACTCATGGGACGTGGACTACATGGTGCGCCGCGACAGTATAGACCAGACTCTGCGCTTTGGGTGGAGTGGCAGGGCTACACATAATGCAATATCACGAGGGTATTCGTATGACCCAGTGACAGGCGTGCGCACCTACCGTCCGGAGAATATCAGCGGTGGGAATTGGAACACTACGCTCTTCGTGGCATGGGATCGTGCCGTAGATAAACGGAAATTCTGGAACATTGGCAATGAGTGGCGTGTGACATATACGCGCTCTACTGCTTTGGCTAATGTGACAGACGATACGGATAGAGAACTGAGTCGTGTAGGTAACGTGCTGCTGAGCTATAAGCCAAGCGTTCGTTTCCAGAAGGATAACCTTACCGTGAGGTTTAAGGGTGAGATGGCATATCGCAATATCCACCGTAACATAACGCTGGGAGAGCAGCCTACGGACTTGTGGGATTTCAGCTACGGACTATATGCCCAGTATAAGCTGCCGTGGCAGTTGACCATTGACACAGACCTGTCAATGAACTCCCATAGGGGTTACAATGACCCGGAGATGAATGATAACCGCCTGTACTGGGATGCGTCGCTGACGAAATCCATAAAGGCAGGAACATGGGTGATTAAGTTGCGCGGCTATGATCTGTTGGGGCAGGTTTCCAACTTGCGCTACAGTATAAATGCTCAGGGTCGCACCGAGACTTGGAGCAATACTCTGCGCAGATACGCTCTTCTGACCGTAAGCTATCGTTTTGCGAAGAAGCCGAAGAAATAAAAAAGAATCGACGAGCAAGGGAACTTTCCTTACTCGTCGATTCGATTTGTTATAGGTGTCTATTTAAGAATTTTCTTATAGAATGGTGAGGCCCTATTCTTCGTAGTACACACGTTTTACACGATTGCTGATACCTGTCATCACTTCGTAGGGAATGGTGTCGAGTATGTCTGAAAGCACCGTGACAGGGAGGTTGTCGCCAAATATCTCAACGCTGTCGCCTTCGTGGCAGTCGATACCGGTGACATCTATCATGCAGACGTCCATACAGATGTTTCCAACATATTCTGCTTTCTTGCCATTGACCAGGCAATAGCCGTGACGATTGCCCAGATGACGGTTCAGTCCGTCGGCATAACCTATTGGTATGGCGGCAATGAGAGAATCCTTGTCGAGTATGGTGCGACGTGAATAGCCGATGGAATCGCCTGCCTTCACGTTACGTAACTGCAAGATGGTGGTCTTGAGCGTAGAAACGTTGTTTATTATCTTATTGTTGCGTGGGTTGATGCCGTAGAGCCCTAATCCCAGACGGCACATGTCCATCTGTCTTTCGGGGAAATGCTCTATGCCGGCAGAGTTGCACATGTGGCGTATTATGTGGTGCTGGAATGCAGACTGCAGTGCGTCGGCGCCCTGTGTGTAAAGCTCAAACTGTTCTTTGGAGAACTCATCGAATTCATCACCGTCGCTGCCTACGAAGTGTGAGAATACAGAACGAGGTGTCAGCGCATTCTGATTCTTCAGGTAGTCGATAAGCTTTGGCATGTCGTCGATAGGGTGGAAGCCCAGACGATGCATGCCTGTGTCGAGTTTTATATGCACCGGCCAGTCGGTAATACCTTCCTTGCGGGCTGCATGGCGGAGTGCGTCAAGCAGGCGGAAGGAATAGACCTCTGGTTCAAGGTCGTAGTCGAACATCGTCTTGAAGGCGGTCATCTCAGGATTCATTATCATAATGTTGGCTGTGATGCCTGCCTGACGTAGGGCCACACCTTCGTCTGCAACGGCAACGGCGAGGTAGTCCACACGATGGTCTTGCAATGTCTTTGCAATCTCGATGGCTCCTGCACCGTAACCGTCTGCCTTGATCATGCAGACAAGCTTGGTGCTGGGTTTCATCTGTGAACGATACCAGTTGAGGTTTGCCACTACTGCCGAGAGGTTGACCTCGAGGGTGGTCTCGTGTACCTTTTCTACCAATAGCTCGGTGATTTTGTCGAAACTGAAACGACGTGCTCCCTTGATGAGTATGACTTCATTGCGTAGGTTGGCGAATTCATTGCTGGCAATGAATTCGTCGGTCGTGGCAAAGTGACAGTCGGCTATTGAGTTGAGTTGCGTGCCGATGGTTATTAATTTGCTTATGCCGCGGCTTCTTGCCATGTCTGCTACACGGCGACATAGTTCATTTGTAGGAAGCCCGCTTTGGTCGATGTCACTGAGTATCAGTGTGTGCTTGCGCTCCTTGTGGTCGGGACGACGATGCATGAAATCAAGTGCTATGTCAAGTGACGCAAGGTCGGAATTGTAGGAGTCGTTTATAAGTATGCAGTCATCCTTTCCTACTTTTACCTCTAATCGCATTGCGACAGGCTCGAGGTTTTGCATACGCTCGGCCAGTTGCGCTGGTGACAGACCGATGTGCAAGGCGGTTACGGCACAGGTGATGGAATTCTCTACCGATGCCGCACTGATATAGTTTATGGTGTATTCGCTCTCTGTCCCCTTATATATATAATGTATAGTGGTGTGGTCGTCCTTCTTGTCTGTAGAAGTGACGTAGAATGCTGCGGATGGGTCGCTTGCAGACCAGCCGAGCATTTCGCCTTTGAAGCCGCATTGGCGCATTATGCGAAACACAACATCGTTGTCGATAGGATAGATTAGTGTCTTGCAGTCTTTGAATAACTGGAATTTTTCGCGACATTTGTCTTCCAGTGAATGGAAGTTCTCTTGGTGGGCTTCACCGAGTGTGGTGAATACACCAATAGTAGGCTGTATGATGTCTGCAAGTTGACGCATCTCGTCGGGTTGGCTGATGCCTGCCTCGAAGATACCTACTTCTGTATCTTCACGCAGATTCCATACAGAAAGGGGAACTCCTATCTGCGAATTGTATGAGCGCGGTGAGCGCGTTACGTTCATGGATGGCGCAAGCAATTGGTACAGCCATTCTTTGACGACGGTCTTGCCGTTGCTTCCGGTTATGCCAATCACAGGGATTTGAAATTCGTCACGGTGACGTTCCGCTAGCCTTTGAAGTGCAGCGAGCGTATCTGGTACGACAAGGAAGTTCGCATCTTCATAGCTGGAATCGCTGGGTGTCGTGTCAACTACGAAATTGCGTACGCCTCTTTTATAAAGTTCTTGTATATACCTGTGTCCATCGTTACGTTTTGAACGTAGTGCGAAGAACATTGTTTCCTCTGCAAATGATAGCGAGCGGCTATCGGTAAGTAGGAATGCTACATTGTAGTCTCTCTCTCCATATCTGCGTGCACCTATAAGGGTTGCTATCTGACTGGTTGTATATTTCATTCTTCTTCGTCGTAGTTTATGTCACCAAGATCGGCCATCTTGTCTATCTTCTCGTTAAGTGCGTATGCCAACCCGCAGAGCAGTGTCAGTCCTGCGGTGACAAGAATTCCTAACAGTCCTTTTCTGGTTTTCTCCTTCATAGCTTTTTGACGTATTGTTTTTACAATAATGAAATCTTTTCGGCATGCTTTTGCCGTTTTCCTTAATGGTGGGTTCTATTAATTCGCTTTGTTATATTTTCGAATTTGTTTCGAGGGCAGAGTGTCAGTTGTTGAGGGAGCATAGCGGGCTATGTGACCGAAAGAACTGATAGTATGCACCGAAAGAAAACGAAAAGATGACAAAACGTCAACCCACGTTTAAAGTTTAAAATTACGGTGGGAATTAATAGAACCCACCTAATGCTAACGCAAAATTACAACGATTTTATGAAACGTCAAAATTTTTTCTCGCTTTTTTTTATTTTCTTTTGTTATTGTTTGCTCGTTTTTGTCTATACATTATTATAATAGGCATGTTCTCTAATGCTTTCGGCCGCTTTTTTGCTCTTTTTTGAGCAGATTCTGCCTCAAAAGTTATGTTTTTAGCTGTAAAACCGTTTAATTGCCCTTTTCCTCGATTTTTATGTTTTAGCATGCTTTTTGCCTAATTTCAGCCTTATTTCGTTGATATACGTCAATTCTAAGCAATAAATATCAAAAAAAAGCGGAAAACATTTTGTAGGAATTGAAAAAGTGTGTACCTTTGCACTCGCTTTCGAAAACACGGCAGCTTGACCACAAGGTTTTGAGTAAGACGCCGGGGTTGTAGGAGCGACAGAAGAAAGAGTTCTTTGAAAAGATTTACATAGACAGTTTAGTAGTAGTACGAGAAGCAGCCCTTCCTGCCTAGCGGTAGAAGGGTTGGGTAAAAGATGAAACCATCGATTTCTTTTTAAATCTACGAGGATAGGCGTTCTGATGACAGACAGATTTTCCTTCCCCTTTTTGGGGATAAAGGATAGAGATATTT
>DGHL01000073.1 GCA_002392645.1 Prevotellaceae bacterium UBA3849 | reverse complement strand
ACAGGTGCTACTACAATCGAATGTTGCAAGGTCTTACAAAAAATCCAAGGAATAAGAATCAGCATCCTATCCCTTGGAATCGTATCATTATAACCTTGATGTAATATTACTGATTAAAGGTGGGTTCTAAAAATTCCCACGAGTTAAATTAGTTAATTACATGAATAACATTATGTCATATTTTTGTTTTCTTTTGGTGCAAACTGCTAGCTTCTGCGGTCACATAGCCCGCTATGCTCCCTTATCAGTTAACATTTTGCCCTCGAAACAAATTCAAAAATCTGACAGTGGGAATTATTAGAACCCACCATATATTTATGTTTGTATATGTCGTTGCTTATGCTATGGCTTCATTTCGGCTATGCGCCCTATCATATTGTCGTTGATGCTGCGCACCTGTTTAAGGTCACGGTACAGACGTAGTCGGAAGCGACACATCCTTATATATAATATAATGCCGAGCGGCAGCACTATGGCAGAAGCCACGTTGAGCCATTGGCGGTTGAAGAGGCGAGTATGCGCCTTTTCAGATATCACCGGATATTGGTTGAGGTACGACAGCACGTAACGGTCGCGTGTGTTTCCGAGGTCTTCTATCACACTTTCCAGTTCCGCTACTATCTGCTCTATCACGTTGTCAGGCTGATAGCGGAAGAATACGTTGATAGGGTTCGGCAGTCTTACGAGATGATGCTCCTCAGAATATTGACGAGCCATGTCGCTGATGGCAGCCAGTCGCTCTGCGTCGCGCTGATAGTCCGGGTCGGTAATGATAACCTCCTTTGATACTATGCTGCGCTTCTGTCGCAGGCCGAACAGTCGTATGAAGAACAAGCGGTATGCGTCCATGTTGAATACCACGGAGTCTTTGTTCGCCTTGTATGTCACGAATGTCGCGAGTGGCACGAGCACGGCAAGTGCAAGTCCCTTTCCGAAGGCTATTGTCCATGATCCCTGTCGTGCCATGCGGTAGCCAGTGTTGTCGAGTATATAGAAAACGATGAACACCAGCACCGATATTATCACCGGAACGCCGAGTCCGCCCTTTCGTATAATGGCTCCGAGTGATGCTCCGATGAAGAAGAATATAATACACGTGAGTGAGAGCACGAACTTGTTGAGTATCTCTATCTTGTATTCTCGTTCCCTTTGGTTGTAGTCTTGTGCAGCCATGCTCCTGAACTCTGTGTCCATCTTCTCCATTTCTATACGGCTGTTCGCGCGTTGTAATATGTCGCGCTGCCTCTCCACGGAGAGTTTTGCAAACAAGGAGTCGTAGTTTACCTTGCCACGCTTTGCAAGGTCAAGGGCTCGCAGAGAGTCTGCACGTGATATCTTCGGGGTTTGGAATACAGCCGTTCTGATGTCGGCAGCCACGCGTTGTCCTACGCTGTCGCCTACGGCATGTATGGAGTCTATGCGCTGTATCAGCTGTGGCAGACTCTGTGCGGCAGCCATCTGTGATATGCCTGATGCCTCAGCGAGGTTGAATCCGTTGTCGAAATCGAGTATTATGACCTTGCTCATGAACGACTCACGACGGTATGGCACGCTGGCATTGCCCTGCAGTTCCTGCGAGCGCATGTTTTCGAACCACTCACCGCTGTAGAGCGAAAGCTTAAGGTGCTGCTTGTCGGCTGTTGACTGCAACCTGCCGGAGTCAGCAAGTATAATGGCAGCATCTTCGAAACTGCCTGTCATACGGTATATCATGACACCGTATAGCATGCCTTTGTCAAGGTCTTTATGTTGTACGTAGAGGTTACAGTTAGGTATGCCTCCGTAGAATATTTCCTCAGGAATCTCCAGTTCCGGACTCTTCTGCTTCATTGACAGCAGCAGCTGGCGCAGCTGTACGTTAGCCATTGGTCCTACGTTATTCTGGAATATGAATGAGCATACCGCTATGAGGCATGAAACTATGATAAGTCCTCGCAGACTCTTTAGCAGCGATATGCCGGATGCCTTTATGGCTGTCAGTTCGGAACTCTCACCGAGGTTGCCGAGTGTGATGAGCGACGCCAGCAATATGGCCAGAGGGAAAGCCTGCGGTACGAGCATCAGTCCCATGTACCAGAAGAACTGTGCCAGCACTTCCATAGACAGTCCCTTGCCTATGAGCTCGTCAACGTAACGCCACAAGAATTGCATCATCAGCACAAAAAGGCTGATGAAGAACGTGCCTGCGAACAGCATCATAAACTGTCGCAGCATGAAAATGTCAAGTTTCTTGAATATCCTCACTTGTGTCTGTTGGCTCTCTGTTCGCGGTACTTTGCCTTCTGCTTGGCAGAGCCAGAGCCATGTGCACCTGTTATGTACTTCTTTTTCTTTGCCTTGGTCTTAACCTTGTCGTCCTGCTTGGGCTTGTTGCCTCCGCGTCCGAAGTTAATACCATTCTGCAATATCAAATCAAAATCATCCATAGTCTTATATGAAATTGAAAATTGAGAGTTGAGAATTGAAAATTATGATTACGTTGTATCCGTTTTACTTGCGAAATCAGCTCGGCTTTGTGCATTCTGCGTGGTTACATTGTTTTTTTCAACGCCTTTTGTCAACTGTTCTTCAACTCAAAGCGTAATCGCAGTTTACTGCATTTGCTCGTCAGAATCACATTTACAGACCATTTGCTTTCGTTGTCTTGATAATCGATGTCAAAAGATAAATAACCTCATTAACATCTCTTGTAATTGAACTGCACTCTACATCGGTGAGTCCGCCTGATTGATGTATTATGTCAATCCAGTATTTGGTTCCATCCGCCTCTTTTAGTGCAATATTCAGTTTGCTTACGAAATCAGCTCTGCTTTGCGCATTCTTACTTTCGGCAATGTTTGCGCCAATGCTTGTGCCGCTTCTGCTTAACTGATTAATCCAGAAAACCTCGACATTATGTTTGGTCCTGAGATATGCAATCATTTTGACAATGCGTCCCATCAGTTTAGATGTTTTGTCTTGTAAGATATTCGGACGCCTTGTCAACATGTTACGTGGTTACATTATCTTTTACAACTCCATGAATTAGTTTTTCATTAACTCAAAGCGTAATCATAATTTTCAATTCTCAACTTTCAATTCTCAATTAGAATCAGTGGTGGAACAAACGTACTCCGGTGAATGCCATCGTTATGCCGTACTTGTCGCAGGTCTCGATAACATTGTCGTCACGTACTGAGCCGCCAGCCTGTGCTATGAACTCAACGCCTGACTTGTGAGCGCGCTCTATGTTGTCGCCGAATGGGAAGAATGCGTCAGAGCCCAGTGACACCTTGGTGTTCTGTGCTATCCAAGCCTTCTTCTCCTCACGTGTCAGAGGTTCTGGCTTCTCAGTGAAGAAGTTCTGCCATGTGCCTTCTGCCAATACGTCCTCGTAGTCGTC
The DNA here is from genome assembly GCA_002392645.1 of Prevotellaceae bacterium UBA3849. GTDB lineage: Bacteria > Bacteroidota > Bacteroidia > Bacteroidales > Bacteroidaceae > Prevotella. Next base: position 3,019 of record DGHL01000073.1, on the reverse strand, counting down.
AGAGATATATACGTCGATGGTATTGTCGCGGTCGGCACGGCGAATGCCCTCCTTGAAAGGAAGGTTCATAACCTTAGGGCACTGGCGCAGCCACCAGATGTCAGCCTTGTTGCCTGCCAGACGAGTACAGTGGATACGGCTCTGCTGACCGGCACCGATGCCGATAGCCTGACCGTCCTTAACGTAGCAGACGGAGTTTGACTGTGTATATTTCAGTGTGATGAGCGCAATCATGAGGTCGCGCTTAGCCTCTGCAGTGAAGTTCTTTGACTTTGTAGGGATGTTCTGGAAGAGAGCATCGTCAGCAAGGTTAATCTCGTTGCGGCCCTGCTCAAAGGTGATGCCGAAGCACTGCTTCGTCTCTACTGGTGCAGGCACGTAAGAAGGATCAATCTTGATTACGTTGTATGTACCCTTACGCTTCTCGCGGAGAATCTCGAGAGCCTCGTCGCTGTAAGAAGGAGCGATGACGCCGTCGCTGACTTCACGCTTGATGAGTGTAGCGGTAGCAGCATCACACTCGTCAGAGAGAGCGATGAAGTCGCCATAGCTTGACATACGGTCAGCACCGCGTGCACGAGCATAAGCGCATGCTATAGGAGTAAGAGGCAACTTAACGTCGTCAACGAAATAAATCTTTTTCAAAGTGTCGCTCAATGGCAGACCTACGGCAGCGCCAGCAGGGCTGACGTGCTTGAAACTTGCCGCAGCAGGCAGTCCCGTAGCGGCTTTCAGCTCCTTGACAAGCTGCCAAGAGTTCAAGGCGTCAAGGAAGTTGATGTAGCCCGGACGGCCGTTAAGTACTTCGATAGGCAGTTCGCCCTCGGTCATAAAGATGCGTGATGGCTTTTGGTTTGGATTACAGCCATACTTTAGTGCAAGTTCTTTCATGTTTTAATATAATAATGTGAATTTGGTTGCAAAATTACTACTTTTTTCCCAAACTACCAAGGATTTACTTTGCCGTTTCAAAAAAAAGTATTAACTTTGCCCTAAGTTAACATTCATTTTTACACATACACATACAATTGCATCTATGCTTGCCATAACGCCCCTTGTTTTTTTCATCGTAGTTTACCTTGGCATCTCCATAATAGCGGGAGACTTCTACAAGGTCCCCGTCACCGTTGCGTTCATGCTGTCGTCGATAGTGGCAGTGATGACCTCCCGCGGTACCCTGAAGCATCGCATAAAGGTATTCAACCGTGGTTGCGCATCAGAGAACATGATGCTCATGATACTGATATTCATATTGGCAGGTGCCTTTGCCAACTCAGCAAAGGAGATGGGAAGCATTGACGATGTGGTGAACCTGACACTGAGCCTTGTGCCGTCAGATGCCATCTATGCCGGCATGTTCATTGCTTCATCCATGATATCGCTGTCAATAGGTACCAGCGTAGGCACCATAGTGGCACTGACACCGGTAGCGGTAGGCATTGCCACCGCCATAGGCGAACCTGCGGCATACATCGCTGCCATAGTGGTAAGTGGTGCATTCTTCGGCGACAATCTGTCGTTCATATCCGACACTACCGTGTGCGCCACGCAGTCGCAAGGGTGCAAGATGAGCGATAAGTTCAAGACCAACCTGCGCATAGCAGCTCCTGCCGCCATGCTGACGCTTGTGGTGTATGCACTTACGGGCAATGACATTACGTCTCCAGAGAACCTTCCTTCTGCAAACATCATGAAGGTGGTGCCATATCTGGTTGTGCTCATTGCCGCCTTGCTCGGTGTCAATGTGCTGATAGTGTTGGCACTGGGCACTGTGCTCACGGGCATCGTTGGAATGATATACGGCGACTACGACCTCTTTTCATGGTTCGGAGCCATGGGCAACGGCATAATAGGAATGGGTGAACTCATAATCGTCACCATGCTGGCAGGCGGCATGCTCGAGGTGATACGCGCCAATGGCGGAGTGAAGTTTTTGATGGATAAGATAATGCGCCACGTTCATTCGCAGCGCACAGCCGAACTGAGTATAGCCACCATGACAAGTGTGGTGGACGTATGCACAGCCAACAATACCGTGGCTATTATCACCATGGCTGGCATAGCGAAAGATATTAGCCACAAATTCAATCTGGACCCACGTAGGGTGGCAAGCATCCTTGATACATTCTCGTGCATCATGCAGTGTATCATTCCTTATGGCGCACAACTGCTCATGAGTGCGGCGCTTGCCTCTGTATATCCCGTAGATATCATACCGCACCTCTACTACATCTTCATACTTCTCTTCTTTGCCCTCGCCAACATTCTCCTGCACAGGAGTAAGACTCCTGCCGGCGCAGCGGCAAAGTGACTACAGCTCAAGACCTGACATGATATCAACGGCACGTTCGTAGTCAAAGTCGTTGACGTACACATCGCATCCGTCGTTAGTGTATGAATGCATAATCTCGTTGCTGATGAACGATGGTATGCCTTCTGCCTCAAGTTGGCTTTGCAGCAGATGAGCCTTGAAATCATTGGCACATGTGGTCAGTCTGACTTGTTCCATACGCATCGGGTTTTTAGCATTTTTATCTTGATGTTATCAAATACAGCACCATGTTGGCGAGTACAAACTCCACGAACATTATGAGCGGCACGCCAATGGTGAACAACTTGTGTTTCGTCTTATGACGCCATACATACATACCTGCCAGCGAACCAATTCCGCCGCCTGCCACGGTCATCCAAAGCAGGGTGGCTTCCGATATGCGCCAGCGGTCGTGTTGTGACTGGTATTTGTCGAAGGCATATACTATGAATGCCACTATGTTAACTACTATCAGGTATATTATGAATAGTTTCAGGATCATGGTGAGTTCTATAAATTAGCTTTGACAGATTTCCGGATTTATTTCGAGGGCAAAATGTTAGCTGATAAGGGAGCATAGCGGGCTATGTGACCGAAGATGCTGACAGTTTGCACCGAAAGAAAACGAAAAGATGGCAAAACGTCAATCCACACTTTAAGTATAACATTACGGTGGTAATTTATAGAACCCACCTCATGTCTTCTTAT
>DGHL01000093.1:6008-8100 GCA_002392645.1 Prevotellaceae bacterium UBA3849 | reverse complement strand
CTTTGTTACCGCAGAAGGCGGAATTGTTTGTTAAAGGTGGGTTCTAAAAATTCCCACGAGTTAAATTAGTCAATCATATGAATATCATTATGTCATCTTTTTGTTTTCTTTCGGTGCAAACTGTTAACTTCTGCGGTCACATAGCCCGCTATGCTCACTTATCAGCTAACATTTTGCCCTCGAAACAAATTCACAAATCTGACAGTGGGAATTATTAGAACCCACCTAAATGGTAATTTTCAAGCAGTCGTTTGATTTGATGAAGTCAATCAGACGGCGGTTTATCTTCACTCCCGACGAATGCGACGTCATCTCTATAGGCTGACTGCTGATGCGAGTGTCGCGGATGGAGAAATGCAGTTGGGTGGTGCCAGGAGCCTCCTTTATTATGGTAGCAAGATCTGCCAACATGTTGTTCGAGCTTGTCGGCTTTGTGCTTTCTTCCCCATCTTCGCTCTTTGTACTCTCGAATGCTGAAAGGTCAATGTGAATGGTGAGTTCCGACATGTATTTGTCAGCCACATCTCGCATGAACTCCACACTGTAAACGTTAAGGCTGTACTGTCCGGTACCGCGATAGCGCTCCTCACACTTCATGCGCATGAAGATGGAACTTCCGATGGTGAACATGCCTTTGTATTGTGCCCACTGCTTGTCAAAGAAAGCTTGTTCACCGCTTCCGTCAAAGTCTTCTATGGTAACGACACCCATCGGAGTACCGCGTTTGGTGAACATCTCTCTTACGTTGGTTACGATGCCGCCTACAGTTATGGTTTCTCGTTTCGATATGGTATCCATATCAGCCTCACGACCTATTTCTGAGCATTTCGTGTTGCACAGACATTCCATTACGACAGAGAACTCGTCAAGAGGATGCGCTGACAGATAGATACCTACAAGGTCCCGCTCTCGGTTAAGTTTCTCTATTGCGCTCCATTCCTGTGCCTTCGTTGGTTTAGGCTTGCTGATTTCTACGGAGTCGAAACCGCCGAACAGTGAGTTCTCTGCTTCATGCTTCGCATTCTGATACTGCGACATGTACTGACTTATGGCATCGAGGAATACATTGTATTTGCCAGATGGTGCAAGGTATTGCTCGCGTTGTATGCCGAAACAGTCAAAGGCGCCGGCAAGTGAAAGCACCTCAAGTGCCTTCCTGTTCATTGACGAGGATGGTACTCGCTCCAGGAAGTCGTAGAGGTCTGCGTAAGGACCGTTTGCTTCACGTTCTTCTATTATCGCATTGGCAGCAGCTGTGCTCATGCCTTTTATTGCGGTTAGTCCGAAGCGTATCTCACCTTTGGCGTTAACGCCGAAGTCGGTGAACGACTCATTCACGTCAGGGCCCAGTGTAGGTATGCCGAGGGCCTTACATTCATCCATCAGCTTCGTCGTCTCCTTGATGTCTGAGCAACGGCGCGTGAGCAGTGCCGCCATGAACTCGGCAGGGAAGTGCGCCTTGAGGTATGCCGTCTGGTAAGCCACCCATGAGTAGCATGCGGCGTGCGACTTGTTGAATGCATAAGAAGCGAACTTCTCCCAGTCTGCCCATATCTTCTCCAGCACCTTAGGGTCGTGACCGTTCTTCTTTCCACCCTCGATGAACATAGGCTTCATCTGGTCAACGATGTCCTTCTTCTTCTTACCCATCGCCTTACGCAGGGCGTCTGACTGACCACGCGTGAAGTCTGCCAGCTGTCGGCTCAGCAACATCACCTGCTCTTGGTACACTGTAATACCATAGGTATCCTTAAGGTAAGTCTCCATGCATGGTATGTCGTAGGTGATAGGCTCCTGGCCATTCTTACGCTTGATGAACGAAGGAATGTAGTCCATAGGGCCTGGGCGATACAGCGCATTCATGGCTATGAGGTCCTCGAACACCGTAGGGTGCAACTCACGCAGATATTTCTGCATGCCGGCAGACTCAAACTGGAATGTACCTACTGTCTGTCCTTTTTGGTACAGCTGGTAGGTAAGTTCGTCGTCAAGCGGTATGTTGTCAAGGTCTATATCTATGCCCCTTGTGCGTTTTATTATCTTCACGGCCTCCTTTTGCTCGGAGAGAGTCTTCAGACCGAGGAAGTCCATC
>DGHL01000093.1:0-5960 GCA_002392645.1 Prevotellaceae bacterium UBA3849 | reverse complement strand
CCGAGGAAGTCCATCTTGATGAGTCCCGTTGACTCAATAACGTGTCCGTCATACTGCGTGACAGGTGTCTTGAGTTCAGGGAAGTCTGGGTCTTGCGCTGTTGATACTGGCACATGGTCACTGATAGGGTCGCGGCAGATGATGAATCCGCAGGCATGGATACCTGTGTTGCGCACGGTGCCCTCCAGCATCTTCGCATATTTTATCGTGTTAGACTCGCGTGGGTCAAGCGAGGCCTCTGCCTGCTGCAGTTCGGGCACCACCTTAATGGCATTGCTGAGGTTCATCTTCAGTCCGTCAGGCAGACGGTCAGGTATTGCCTTGCACAAGGCATTCGATTTGTCGAGCGGCAGTTTCTCAATGCGCGCCACATCCTTAATGGAGTTCTTGGTCGCCATCGTACCATAGGTAATGATGTGTGCGCAGTTCTCGTGGCCGTATTTGTCCATTACCCACTGTAACACCTTGCCGCGGCCGTCATCGTCGAAGTCGGTATCGATATCAGGCAGTGATATACGGTCTGGGTTGAGGAAACGCTCGAACAGCAGGTCATATTTCAGAGGGTCGAGTTTGGTGATGCCAAGGCAATATGCCACAACCGAACCTGCGGCACTGCCACGGCCTGGTCCCACCCATACTCCGAGTTCCTTACGTGCAGAGTTGATGAAGTCCTGCACGATGAGGAAGTAGCCAGGAAAACCCATGGTCTTCATTATATGCAGCTCAAAGCGTATTCGTTCGTCAACCTCCTTGCCGATTCCGAGCTCCGCAGCCCATGCAGAGAGCTCGTCTGGCTGCAAGGCTTTGCCGTCAGGTATCGTCTGGTAGTTCTTTGCATACAGTCGCGATGCGCCCTCGTATGCCAGCTTGCCAAGGTAGTCTGCCTCGAACTTTATTCGGTAGAGTTTGTCGTATCCGCCGAGTTTCTTTATTTTCTTCTGTCCGTCCTCCTCTGACAGTTGGTTTTTCCCGTATTCGTCGGTCGTAAACTCGCGGTACAGGTCTTCCTCGCTGAATGTCTGTCGCCAATGTTCCTCAGTGCCGAATGCCTCAGGTATTGGGAAGAATGGCATGATAGGGTCTGACTCCAGGTTGTAAGTCTCCACCTTGTCGAGAATCTCGATGGTATTGTCGAGAGCCTCTGGCACGTCAGAAAAGATATCATTCATCTCCTGCTGCGTCTTGAACCACTCCTGCTTGGTGTAGAGCATACGTGAAGGGTCGTCAAGATCCTTGCCCGTGCCGAGGCACAGCAGGTGGTCATGGGCCTCGGCGTTTGCTTTGTCCACGAAGTGGCAGTCGTTGGTGCAAACCAACTTGATGCCGTATTCCTTTGACAGTTCTATGAGTGCTCGGTTTACCTGCTGCTGCAGAGGGAATGTCTCGCGGTTTGCGCGTTGGTTTGGGTCTGTCACTTCATGACGCTGCAACTCAAGGTAGAAATCGTCACCCCATAGGTTCTTGTGCCATTCTATAGCCTTTCGTGCGCCCTCCATGTCACCGGCAAGGATTTTCTTAGGTATCTCACCGCCAATACATGCAGAGCAGACTATGAGGTCTTCATGGTAACGCTCCAGGTCCTCATGGTCTGTACGTGGTCTGTAGTAATATCCGTCAACCCACGAACGACTTACCAGTTTTATCAGGTTCTTGTAGCCGTTCAGGTTCTTTGCCAACACTATAAGGTGCCAGCCGCCGTGGTCAACCTTTTCTTCCATGCGCTTCATGCCACGACGCGCCACATACATCTCACAACCGAAGATAGGCTTGAATGGTTCCTTGCCTTCTTTCTTCAGTTCTTTGTTAATCTTGTTACACTCGTCAAACAGGTCCTTTACGCCAAACATGTTGCCGTGGTCGGTTATAGCCATGCCACGCATGCCGTCGGCAACGGCTTTCTTGACAAGTGCGCCTACCGGACTTTGTCCGTCAAGCAGAGAGTAGTAAGTGTGAGTATGTAGGTGAATAAAATTATGCATAGTAGAGCAAAGTTATAAAAAAGAGCCCAAAGTAGGCGCCTATATGACATAAAATCGAAAAAAACAATAGTTTCAACGACAAATATTTGCTTATGTCAGGAAAAAATGCTAACTTTGCACGATAAAGTGAAAATGGTACCTAAACCTATGGGAAAACGTATAAAGAAGCTAAAGAAGATCCGCATACACCACGAGGGCACTGAATTGTTAATATATAGTGCTTTACTGCTCATAGCCGTCGGCTTTGTGTTGTGGCGTTATGTACCCTCACATATACCGTTCTATGTATTCACCGCATTATTTGGCACAGTGTGGTGCATAGCACTTAATTTCTTCAGATGCCCTATCCGTAAGTTCGCAGAGGACGAAGTGGATACTACAATGACGGTGGTGGCGCCTGCAGACGGCAAGATCGTTGTCATTGAGGAGGTCGAGGAAGATAAGTATTTCCATGAGAAGCGCATCATGGTCAGCATCTTCATGAGCCTGTTCAATGTGCATGCCAACTGGTTCCCTGTTGATGGAAAAGTCAAGATGGTACACCATCAGAACGGTGCTTTCCACAAGGCGTGGCTGCCAAAGGCAAGCGATGAGAATGAGATGACAGACATCATAATCACCACTCAGGGTGGCGTGGATATATTGTGCCGCCAGGTGGCTGGCGCAGTGGCGCGTCGCATCGTAACATACGCTAAGGAGGGTGAGGATTGCTTCATTGACGAGCATCTGGGATTCATTAAGTTTGGTTCAAGGGTAGATGTATTCCTTCCCGTAGGCACTGACATCAAGGTTACCATGGGACAGGCTACTACGGGTAACCAGACAATCCTGGCAGAACTGAAATAACGTCATGACATTATTATAAAGAAACATTCCCTGCACATCCATTGTGTGGGGATTTTTTTCTTAATCGGCAAGAAATGTTATGTATAACGTATTTTTTTTTGTGTTATTATTTTTTTTTTGTAAATTTGCACCTTGAAATACAGAGCATCAATATTTATGAAGAAACATATACCAAATACAATAACCTGCTGCAACCTTATCTGTGGTTGCATAGCAATAGTTTTCGCCCTGCAGTTGAACACCCAGATGGCATTGTTGTTTATCATACTTGGCGCAGTGTTCGACTTCTTCGACGGTATGTCGGCAAGGCTGCTTGGAGTATCTAGTAATATAGGCAAGGAACTTGATTCGTTGGCAGACGATGTTACCTTCGGTGTGGCTCCCTCTGCTATGATTTTTGTTGAACTAAGCGTGCTCGACTATCCTTCTTTCTTGAACGATATCCCGTTTGCGGTAACGCTGCTACCCTACTTGGCCTTTATAGTGGCAGCCTTCTCTGCCGTCAGATTGGCAAAGTTTAATATTGATACCCGACAGACCACGTCGTTTATTGGACTGCCAACACCTGCCAATGCACTTTTCTGGGGCTCGCTGATAGTAGGCATTGCTCCGTTGCTTGAGCAGTATAAGTGGTTTATGCCATTGATGGTGTTAGGGGTCTTTGTCAGCAGCTGGCTGCTTGTGGCGGAGATACCGATGTTTGCGCTGAAGTTCAAGCACTGGGGCTTTAAGGGCAATGAGGTTAAGTATGGCTTCGTTATATTCTCTGCTGCAGTACTGATAGCCAGTATCGTTGCAGGTGTTGTGATGGGACAGCCACGTTTTGCCTGGTCAGGTTTCAGCATTATCATCATTGCTTATGTATTGGTAAGCATCCTTACACAGAAAAAATAATAGTTTTATCAGGTATGACTACCGACGAACAATACATGCAGAAGGCTCTTTTTGAGGCTGAACAGGCAGCAAAGGAGGGGGAGATACCCATTGGTGCCGTAGTTGTTTGTCATGGTAGGATACTGGCTCGTACGCACAACCTGACGGAGACGCTGCACGATGTCACCGCCCATGCAGAGATGCAGGCGATAACGGCGGCGGCGAATGCCCTTGGCGGCAAATACCTTTCCGACTGCACGCTGTACGTTACCGTAGAACCCTGTCCTATGTGTGCCGGTGCGCTCGGGTGGTCGCAGATACCGCGTATCGTCTATGGTGCGCCCGATGACAAGCGCGGCTACCGTAAGGTGTCGCCCGCGGCATTACATCCGAAGACAGAGGTCGTCAGCGGGGTATGTGAGGATGAGTGCAGGGAGCTTATGCAGTCTTTTTTCAAGGAAAGACGTTGAATTTTATATACAGTAATTATTTACCTAAATAAAAGTATGAGAAAGAGCTTGAAGGTTTTGGCTGCTATGTTTGCAGCCCTTATGTGTGTAGGCACAGCATGTGCCCAGGAGGAGAACGGCTTTAAGAAGTTTGAGGTCAGAGACGAGTTCCATAATGCAGAAATCCTTGCTGCTGGCAACAAGGAGAAGCATAACGCCATGACTATAGGATGGGGTGGCATCGGTACCCTGTGGGGACGCACCGCTCTGACCGTTTACCTTGCCGATAAACGCTATACTAAGGAGTTCATGGACCGGGAGCAGTATTTCACTGTGATGACATTCGACGTAGAGAACAGTCGCGTACTGGACTATATGGGGCATAAGAGCGGACGCGATGACAGCGACAAGGCGAAGACACTTGGCTTACATACCGCCTACACTGCCAACGGCACACCTTATTATAAAGAGGCTACGATGGTGATAGAATGTCGTAAGATGTACCAGGCACCGTTTGATCCGAAGGGCTTCACTGATGATGTGCCAAAGAACATGTATCGCAACTTCCCTGCCGGCATCCACACCATGTATATAGGCGAGGTGGTGAATGCATGGAAGAAATAAAAAGATAAAAGAGAAACGGTGTTATGAATCTCATAGCACCGTTTCTCTTTTATCTTTTTAATGTTTGGGAAGGTAGCAGGTCAACATCTATATCATTGCCTTAATAGTTTGTAAAAACGGGAGAATTAGTCGGTAATCATAAGAAATACGTATACCACAGACGTTTGTTTAGAAGATAAGGTGTAACTTTGCAGTTGATAATAAAATAATAATAATAGTGCCTATGTTCAATTACCATAAAATAAATTATGAGGTAATGCTCGATACAAAGAAGCATTATACATCAAATCCAGAATTGCAAGAGGCTGTCAGCAAATCTATTCGTCAACAGTATATGGTGGCAGAAGAGGAAGATATAAGCATGCCTCCTGCAACTGCATGCAATACGAAGTATGTGGTCTCTGGTAAGCGTAGCCTTGAAGCGGCAAAAGCCTATAAAGGCAAGAAGGTTGCAGTGCTGAACTTTGCTAACAATCACTCCATAGGTGGTGCACCATTCCATGCAGGTGCTCAGGAGGAGTCTTTATGCCGTTGCTCTACGCTTCTTCCTTGTCTGGAGGCAATGAAATATAAGTTCTACGACAAGCACCGCCATCAGTATGTAAACGGAGAGATTGACTTTCGTGGAAACGATGATCTTATCTATACGCCTAATGTCGTGGTATTCAAGAGTGATGAGCTTACAGAACCTGTCTATCCTAAAATGATTGATGACTGGTACGAGGTAAACATTATCACAAGTGCCGCTCCGGAAATAGGAGGCCATAGTCTTCCGGAAAACTACGAACAATTGATAACATCACGTATCAAGAAAATTCTTGATGTTGCAGCACGTGAACATAACGAGGTGCTCATATTGGGTGCATGGGGATGTGGTGCATTCAAGAACCCTACAGACATCGTGGCACGCGTATTCTTCTCTTTGTTGGAGGACTATAACTTCGAAACAGTAGAGTTTGCACTTTCTACAAAAGGGGATGTATCAGACTCTCCTTTCGCAAAGTATTGTGAAGGTAAAGAAAAAAACTGAATAGGTACGATAATCTCTAGTCGATTTACCTTGCCAAGGCAAACTTAGAACGGTAGTGTAAGTAGAACTGGGTAGTGTAAGTACTCCTGCCCATTCTTGTCGTTTCACACAAAACTATTCCTCATGGAGTTGCTCCCCAGCAGAGCTCCACTATGCTTC
>DGHL01000077.1:5756-26073 GCA_002392645.1 Prevotellaceae bacterium UBA3849 | reverse complement strand
AATCATAGGTTTCCGCCTGCCGTTGGTAGTTAAGATGATAGCTCTGTTTGTGTGTATGGCGGTGAGTGTGCAGGGCAGCGAAATACGAAGATATGCCGACAGTCTATACAACTGCAATGTAGAAGGACGAAGTGACGTTGCCATGCAGTATGCAGATTCTTGCGAGGAATGTTTGAGGCGAAAGGAACCTATAGACAGTGCTACGCTGCTGAGCATTTACAACGAAACGGCAGTGGCTGCGCTCTCATTGCATGAGTGGGACAAATATTTGCTTTATAATTATCGCTATACTACGTTGTATCAAACGTGTACCGCCGATAAAAACCTTCCCCTATACTGCGGACAACTTGAGCACAATAAGCGTATGGCGAATATCGCTATGTCCATTTGCGTACTGCTTTTACTGGCCATGGTGCCTGCCTTCTGGTTTATATACCTGCGCCATGTGTATCGTGAGCGCAAGGACTTGATAAAGAGAAAGCAACAGTTACAAGAGAGCATAGCTGAGTATGATGCACAGTATTCTATGCTCCATATTTATAATAATGTGACCGACAATCATTTGTCTGTGTTGAAGCACGAGACAATGTACTACCCCTCGCGTATCAGCCAGATGGTTAAGACCTCTGCACCAGCGGAGGAAATAACACCGATAGCTGATTATTATTGCGAACTGTATATGCTATTGCTAAAGCAGATGACCAGCGATCGTACTCAGTGTAGGCTTTTTCCAATAAAACAGTACACAGTCAGTGAGCTGTTTCCTTGTCTGCACTCGGATGCAATGACAGTAGCAAATCACGAAATGATGGATTATCTGCAACTGTTGTTGAAACGCCATAACAGTGGGACAGAGCCAGAATATAGTATTGTGGAGAATCAGTCAGGTTACCATGAGATACATGTGTTGATGTCGGACTTCAGCCATTCGATTACAATCCTGCCTCAGATGTTTTCTTCTCTGACGCAAGACACTGATTTTTTGGTTATGAGACAGATATTGCGCGAGATGGGTGAGGCCTCCATGTGTTACGGATGTGGCATCAGTGTCTCACAGCAACAAGCGCAGGTGGTAATCAAGTTTACTCTGCCAGCAAGAAAAAATAGAAATAAGACATGATACTTTCTAATATATCAATACTGAATTATAAGAACATAGCGGATGCCGAACTCGTGTTTTCGCCCAATATCAACTGTTTCATAGGTGACAATGGCGAGGGAAAGACCAACTTGCTCGATGCTGTGTATTTCCTCAGTTTTACCCATTCTATGTTCTCTAACATCGATTCGCAGATGATGCGCCACGGCTCTGATTTCTTCATGCTCAAGGGTTCGTATCTGCATGACGATGGCGAGACGAGCGAAGAGGTATATGCTGGCATGAAGCGAGGGGTGAAAAAGCAATTCAAACGTAACAATAAGGCCTACAAACGCCTCTCGGAACATATAGGACTGGTGCCGCTGATTATAGTTTCTCCAGATGATGTAATGCTCGTAGGCGGAGGCAGTGAGGAACGACGCAAACTGCTTGATATCGTGATTTCTCAGTATGACAATACTTATATTGACTATCTTGTGCGTTACAATAAGGCTCTTCAGCAGCGTAATGCCCTGCTGAAGATGGATGAGGAACCCGACGAGACGCTTCTTATGCTATGGGAGGAGGAAATGGCTGTAAACGGAGAAGAGGTCTATAAGCGGCGCAATGACTTCGTAGAACGCTTCATACCAGTGTTTAATGATATATATACGCGTATCAGTGGAGAGAAGGAGGAGGTATCGTTGAAGTATATATCACATTGTCAACGTGGGCGCTTGCTCGATGTTATTCAGCGTGACCGATTGCGCGACCGCGCTGTGGGCTACTCTCTTCACGGCATACACCGTGATGACTTGGAGATGCTTATAGGTGGTTATCCCATGCGTCGCGAAGGCAGTCAGGGGCAGACAAAGACGTATGTCATAGCTCTGAAGCTCGCCCAGTTCGGATTCCTGCGCAGTACAGAGAGTCGCACCACACCGCTGTTGCTGCTCGACGACATCTTCGATAAGTTGGATTCACAACGCGTGGAGAATATAATAAATATAGTGAGCAGTGACGATTTCGGTCAGATTTTCATTACAGATACTAATCGTGACCACCTTGACCGCATACTTGCCTCATCGCAGTCAGACTATAAGATTTTCAAGGTAAAAGACGGTGCTTTTTCTTGATGCAATCCCCATGCCTCGCAATCGCTATCTGATTACCTCGTAAAAGCATACAGATTACGTGATAATCGCAATGCTTTTACTGTGTAATCGCTATCTGATTGCATGGTAATCGCTATGCTATTGCAAAGCTAAAGGAAATGCAATGCAGAACCCACCTTAAGTCAAAGAGAAACGAGCCGAAGGCTTAACTAAAGTGCAGTGCGGGTCGTAGTATAGTATTTTAGCCTTTACGGGGAACGCTACCCAAGGGAAACGAATCGAAATCATGACAGCCTCTGTCACCGTGGCCCGCTTGCCAGAGCGTCTCCAATAGAATGTCTCATCAAAAAAATACAGTTCTTTCATATCATTGATATGTTAATCAGTAGATTCACCCTAAAGGTTGAGGCGTTTAGAGTTGAATAGAGGTCCCTCGGTGCATACGCAAACATTGCCTTTATCCTTTGTTTTTTCTACACAACAGAGACACGCCCCTAAGCCGCAGGCCATCTTGTTTTCAAGGCTTATCTCACATTCTGTTCCGAGTTTGTCAGCCAGTTGCGCCACGGCTTTCATCATCGGCATCGGACCGCAGCAGGAGATGAGATCGAAGTGTTCTGTGTTGAATAGGCTATGGTTCGTTACAAACCCCTTTTCGCCTTCTGTTCCATCTTCTGTAGTAACGAATACGCGACCATACTGTTTGAAACTGTCTATCATCAGCAAGTCTTTCTTCGACCGTGCTCCGAGCAGGAATGTTGGTTCCTGACCCGCTTCTTGCAGCTTCTTGCCCAGATACAGTAATGGGGCTACGCCAACGCCACCACCTATGAGCAATCGTTTAGAAATGCTTCCTGATGCCGTTGCAAGGGTAAAGCCATTGCCGAGCGGATACATCAAGTTGAGTCTGTCGCCTGATTTCAGTGTAGCCAGATGGCGAGTGCCTTCACCTACTAAAGCTACGAGCAGATGAAGTTCGTTATTTTGCACGTCAACATTATTGATAGAGATTGGGCGACGCAGAAAAGTAGCAGGCGAGTCCTCTACTTTTAACTCTACAAACTGGCCAGGCAGCATCTCTGGCAGAGGCTCATCCTGCGTCAGTCGCAACAGTATGTATTTCTCGTTTATGTGGTCAACGGCTTTCACCGTGAGGTCGGAACAGTATTTTTTCATTGTTTTTGTATAGTTATCAGTTGTTATATTTTCTTTAATATCTCAGTTACAAGCATCCAAATTTTGTTTACCGATGGTATGTGCAGACGTTCATCTGGCGAGTGCACACCTCTCATAGTAGGGCCAATAGACAGCATATCAAGCACAGGATAGCGCTCGGCAAACAGTCCGCACTCCAATCCTGCGTGTATGCCTATCACTGTAGGCTCTTTGCCAAACAGGTTGCTGTAGCACTGAGTGGCTACTGTGCGCAGGTGGCTGTCGGCACGCATCTTCCATGCAGGATAGCCGTCGCTGTGTGTTATGTCGTTGGCTCCGGAAAGCTCGAATACTGCCTTTACGGTATTCACCATGTTGGTGAGGTTGCTCATGACGCTTGAGCGCTGGCTGCATGTGATGGCACAGCAGTCATCGCCGGTGGCAATGGAGGCAGTGTTGCTCGAAGTCTCGGTGATGTCGCCGAGTATGGTGTCTTGTACGGTGCAGAACACCCCGTTGTGTACAGCCTGCAATGCCATGATGATGCTCTTGCCGGTTTGCGCAGGAATCACAGGTTCAGCCTCTGTGCTCTCCATGTGCCATTCTATGGAAGGTTCGGTGACGTGGAACTCCTCTTCCACCTCAGAGCAGAATATATTCCAATCAACGCGTACGGTCTCCTTGGCGTCAAACGGAACGGCGAACGTGATGCTGCCGTCGCGTGGAATGGCGTTGTGAAGCTTGCCGGCATTGAACTGTGCAAGCAGCAACGGCATCTTCTGCTGCTCAAGATACAGGAATCGCGCCAGGAGTTTGATGGAATTAGCACGTTTCTTGTTGATGTCATCGCCAGAGTGACCTCCGGTAAGTCCCTTTATGCTCGCCTTCATGAAGAAATAGCCAGAAGGACATTGCTCACGCGTAAAATTATATGTGGCAGTGGTGGTCTTGCCGCCTGCGCATGATACATAGAATAGTCCCTCGTCTTCAGAATCAAGGTTAAGCAGCATTTCGCCCTTAAGCATGCCGGCCTTGAGGTTGTTGGCACCCGTCAGGCCTGTCTCCTCGTCGCGTGTGAAAAGACATTCTATAGGACCGTGAGGTATGTCGGTGGCGTCAAGCAGTGCAAGTTGCATGGCGCAACCTATACCATCGTCAGCTCCGAGCGTAGTGCCGCGAGCGCGCAGCCATTCTCCATCTACGTATGTCTCTATAGGGTCGTTAAGGAAGTCTATCGTATGGTCAACAAGTTTGTCGCATACCATGTCCATGTGGCTTTGAAGCACTATGGCAGGTCTGCCCTCCATGCCCTCAGTGGCACCTTTGCGTATCAAGACGTTGCCGGCATCGTCTGTAATGGCCTCGAGATTACGCTCTTTCGCAAATTCCTGAAGATAGGAAATCATCTTCTCCTCATGCTTGGAAGGGCGCGGAATCTTGTTTATTTCAGAAAAAAAATCAAAGACTCTTTTGGGATTTAAGTCTTTTTTAGTCATAATTTAACTTTTTTATAATATGATATTCGGTTTTTATTACTAACTTTGCATCCGAAACGTGCAGATGCGTGTTTCTGCAATGCTTTGCAAAATTACTAAAAATATCGATAACAAACAAACAATATTAAAATAAAATGACAAAGAAGAACCTTTTTGGTGCGATTGCTGTAGCAGCGGTAGCCCTTATTTCATTCAACTCATGTGACAAATCTCCAAAGGCTGATGAGAAGCCCGCAAACACTGCGCAGGCTCCAACAGAGCTTAAGATAGCATACGTGGAGGTGGATTCCCTGATGACCAGATATGAGTTCTGTAAGGAGTATTCGCTGATACTGGAGAAGAAAGGACAGAATATACAGGCTACCCTTCAGCAGAAGGGACAGGCTCTGCAGGCTGCTGCAAATAACTTCCAGCAGAAATTGCAGCAGAATGCCTATACACGTGAGCAGGCTGAGCAGATACAGGCAGGACTGCAGAAGCAGAATGCTGACCTTGAGGCACTGCAGCAGCGTCTTGGTGCAGAGTTCCAGGAAGAGACAAATAAGTTCAATGCAGCACTCCGCGACTCTTTGCAGCACTTTATAGCAAAGTATAACAAGGATAAGAAATATACTATGATCCTGTCAAAGTCTGGTGATAACATTCTCTATGCCGACAAGGGTATTGACATCACAAACGATGTGATTGCCGGATTGAACAAGGCATATAAGAAAGGCGCTGCCAAGGCTGAGGACAAGAAAGACGAAAAGAAGAAGTAAGCAACCTTCAGAGGGTTGATGTTGTGACCGACTGCACTGCGATTATGAAGAATATCCGATGGGGCTTTATAGGCTGTGGAGAAGTGACGGAGGTGAAGAGCGGACCTGCCTTTAACATGGTGGAGGGCTCTTCCGTGGTTGCCGTCATGAGCCGTAATGCTGACAAGGCTCGCTCTTATGCAGAACGTCACGACATACCGATGTGGTACACTGATGCGCAGGCTTTGGTTGATTCACCGGATGTAGATGCTGTGTATATCGCCACACCTCCGTCAAGTCATGCCACCTATGCCATTATGGCTATGCGTGCAGGAAAACCTGTGTACGTGGAAAAGCCTTTGGCTGCAACCTATGATGACTGTGCACGCGTAAACCGTGTGTCGCAGGAGATGGGTGTGCCGTGCTATGTGGCTTATTACCGTCGTTACCTGCCTTATTTTAAAAAGGTAAAGGCTATACTTGATGAGGGTAGGGTAGGTAAGGTGCTGAATGTTCAGATACGTTTCGCATGTCCGCCACGTCAGGTGGATTATAATTCGCCAGAGGAACGCCCGTGGCGCATACAGCCAGATATTGCCGGAGGTGGATACTTCTATGACCTTGCTCCACATCAGTTGGATTTGCTTCAGCATTTCTTCGGGGTGATAGTGCATGCCGAAGGATATTCGGCTAATCGTGGCGGACTGTATCAGGTAGAGGACACCGTAAGTGCCTGCTTCCATTTTGAAAATGGTTTGCCGGGTAGCGGCTCATGGTGTTTTGCCGGACATGAGTCGGGAAAGGAAGATCGCATAGAGATTATCGGTACGGAAGGTACACTGTGCTTCTCAGTGTTTGACTATAATCCTATCAGATTGCATACGTCATCTGGCATAGAGGAGATAGTGGTGGAGAATCCGCCACATGTACAGTTGCCGCTCATACAGAATATAGTAGAGGCGCTGCAGGGTAAGGGCGAATGTCTTTGTACAGCAATAAGTGCAACGCCAACCAACTGGGTGTTAGATAGAATCTTGGGAAAGTTCTGATAGGTGCTACGGGCTTTGTTTATAATATAGGAGCGGTAGCGATAAGAACAGGATAATGAAAAGAATATTCGTATTGTATATATGCATAGTAGCGGCACTCGCTGTATCTGCGCAAGCAGACTCAGTGAGTGCTGATCGTTTGTCTTCTGACAGTGCTGTGGCTTGCGATACGATTACGTATTCCGGTAACGTTGTGAAGAAAAAGAAAAGTTGGTTTAAGAAGGCGTATGACTTTGCCGACAGGATATTCTCACCACAACGTGACAGCTTGTATGTGGACGTGCAGGATCGATATAACTGGTGCGCAGAGGTTCAGCTCACAAGTCGTTTCGAGATGTTTCAGATTGATGCAGGAGAGACCTTTAATATAAAAGTGTCGCCAAAGGTGCGCACGCGTGTCGGACCGTTCTTCGGATGGCGCTTCGCTTTCCTGGGATATAACATAGACTTAAAGTCGGTGTTTATGAATAGCGATGATACCGATCTTAGCGCTTCCGTATATTCTGCTGCATTCGGATTGGACTTGTTCTACAGGCGTGTGGGGGGAAACTATAACATAAAGAATCTTAAGATAAATGGAGAAGACTATACCCAACTGCTTCAAAACAAGCCTTTCGATGGCATAAAGGTTGGCATGACACGCATAAGTTTCTATTATGTCTTGAACTATAAGCATTTCTCACATCAGGCTGCTTACAGCCAGGCTAACAGGCAACTGCGTTCTGCTGGTTCACCTATTTTAGGTGTGTCGTATGCACATAACAAGATGAGCATGGATTGGAACAAGTTCTCCACTATGGTCAGTGATATCAATAATATAGACTATACCTCAAACACGATATATGGTCAGCAGAAGAATGATGAATTCTCATTCACTGGAGGCTATGGATATAACTGGGTGTTTGCCAAGAATTGGCTTGCCGGCGCCGAACTGTCAGGATCGATAGGTTATTTGCTGCAGCATACAGCCACGGCATCAAGGATGGATGATAATGATGAACAGCCCAATATAATAAAGTCCTTTGAGGATTTCGGTAGAAAGAACATAGCGTTCAACGGCACTATGCGTCTTGTGGTGCTTTATAATAACGGACCTTGGTTTGCTGGCACCCAAGGTTACTTGTTCTACTATCAATATGGTAATGGTGTCGTAATGACACGTAACCTGTTAGGCTCCGCCTACTTGTATGTAGGCTATAACTTTTAGGTACACAATACAGGGTACACAATACAGGGTACACAATACAGGGTTCACAATACAGGGTTCACAATACAGGGTTCACAGTACTAGGTTCGCAGTACTAAGTGCATAGAACACCAATGCGGTAAATACCGAGATGTTAAGGTGGCTTTTGTTTATTCCAACCTTAACAGAGTTTCTCCTTCAGGTATTTGCCGGTGATGCTTAGCTTTGATTTTACTATTTCCTCAGGCGTACCGCTTGCTACGATTTCACCACCTTTCTCTCCACCTTCCGGACCAATGTCTATAATATGGTCTGCACATTTTATGATGTCCATATTGTGCTCTATCACGAGGATGGTATGTCCGTGGCTTATCAGTTTGTCAAAGGCATGCAGCAAGCGCTTTATGTCGTGGAAATGCAATCCTGTGGTTGGTTCGTCAAAAATAAACAGGGTGTGCTCTTGCTTTTCCTGAGATATATAGTAAGCAAGCTTTACACGTTGATTCTCACCACCGGAGAGTGTCGATGAAGACTGTCCTAATTGTATATAGCCAAGTCCGACCTCCTCAAGTGGTGTAAGGCGATCAATTATCGTATGCAGTAATGTAATGGTTACCTTTCCTTGTGTACGTTTTCTTACATCCTCTTTTTGCGCATTCTCATTCTCCTCTCTTTCCAATTGCTCGGTGAAGAAAGCGATGGCTTCGCTCACAGTCATGTCGAGTATGTCGTTGATGTTCTTACCGGCATACCTTACTTCTAACACGTTGCGCTGGAACCTCAGGCCATGGCATGCGTCGCATGTCAGTGTCAGGTCTGCCATGAACTGCATCTCCACGGTTATTACGCCAGCACCTTTACATTCCTCACATCTTCCGCCGTCAGCATTGAAAGAGAAATGTTGTGGCGTTATGCCAAGCTGATGGGCAAGAGGTTGCTCGCCAAACAGTTGTCTGATGGCATCGTATGCCTTGATGTATGTGGCAGGATTGCTTCGTGTACTCTTTCCTATAGGGTTCTGATCCACCATTTCCACATGCTTGATGGCATTTACGTCGCCTTCTATTGACGAGTATGCTCCTGGTACTTCTGCCACCTCGTCAAGCTTTCGCTTTATGATAGGGTAGAGCGTGCCGCGAACTAATGAAGATTTACCAGAGCCACTGACGCCTGTCACCACTGTCATTACGTTAAGCGGAAACTCTGCATTCACTCCCTTAAGGTTGTTCATCCTTGCGCCGTTGAGTTTTATTGAAAGATTCCATGACCTACGGTTTGTCGGAACCTCTATTGTCTCGCTTTCGGTAAGATACCTTACAGTATGACTCTTAGGATATTTCTTCAGTGATTCTTTCGTTATGTCGTTGGCATTGCCTTCAAATACTATCTCACCACCATTCGTTCCTGCATCAGGACCTACATCTATCAGGTAGTCAGCTGCACGTAGTAGGTCTTCGTCGTGCTCTACTACGACTACTGTGTTACCTATCTCTTGCAGTTTCTTTAGTACGGAGATGAGTCGTGCAGTGTCACGGCTGTGCATGCCGATGGATGGCTCGTCAAGTATGTAGAGTGAGCCTATGAGTGAAGAACCGAGCGATGTGGTGAGGTTTATGCGCTGGCTCTCACCGCCAGACAATGTGTTGCTCGGACGATTCAGTGTGAGGTAGCCTAAGCCAACGTCAAGCAGGAACTGCAGACGGCTCTCTATTTCCGTTAACAGTCTCTCAGCTACTTTTCGGCTGTGGTCGTCAAGCCGGAGCTCCTTGAACCATTCATACAGTCTCGATACAGGCATTTCTACCAGTTCGGTAATGGACTTGCCGTTTATCTTTACATAGTTAGCCTCTTTGCGCAGTCTGGCGCCTTTGCAGTCAGGGCACACTGTCTTGCCACGGTATCTGCTCAGCATAACCCTGTATTGTATTTTGTATTGATTACTTCTCACCATCTGGAAGAAGTCATCAATGCTAACCCTTTCGTAAGCGTCACGTTTCGCTTCGTTAGGTAATCCATGCCAAAGCCAGTTCTTGTGTTTCTCTGACAGTTCGCAATAGGGCGTGAAGATAGGGAAATCGTATGCTGCAGCCCTTCGTATGAATTCTTTCTTCCATTCGCCCATCTTCTCTCCGTGCCAGCATTGTACGCAACCATCGTACACGCTAAGTGAGGGATTGGGGATTACAAGGTTTTCGTCTATTCCCATAACTTTGCCGAATCCCTCACATGTAGGGCAGACGCCCAAAGGAGAATTAAAGGCAAACAATCCGTCGGAAGGCTCTTCGAATATTATACCGTCAGCCTCCAGTCGTGTAGAGAAATCAAAAACCTGATTTGAAGGCAGGAATACCAATCGGCATTCTCCGTTTCCTTCATAGAATGCAGTTTCGCATGAGTCTGTCAGTCGTGATATCGTTTCCTGTGAATCATCTACAGACAGACGGTCTATTAGAATAAAAACTTCTTTCTTGGATTCATTGTTAAGGCTTTCGTCCTGTAGGTAATCGTCTATTCGGATTATTTCATTGTCTATTACAATTCTGGAATAGCCCTGCAAGACCTCCATCTCCAACTGTCTTTGCAGAGTCCTGCCCTTTACTATGTGCAGTGGTGAGAGGAGCATAAAGCGTGTGCCTTTTGTAAAAGACAGCATGCAATCTATTACGTCCTCAGTGGTGTGTTTCTTTACCTCGCAGTTGGATATAGGCGAATATATGCGACCTATTCGTGCAAATAAAAGTCGCATATATTCGTAAATCTCAGTACTTGTTCCTACAGTAGAGCGTGGATTTCGGCTTATTACTTTCTGTTCAATGGCTATTGCTGGTGGCAAGCCTTTTATAAAGTCGCACTCAGGCTTGTGCATACGTCCGAGAAACTGTCGTGCGTATGATGACAGACTCTCTACATATCTGCGTTGTCCCTCTGCATACAGTGTGTCGAAGGCGAGTGATGATTTACCAGATCCACTAACGCCGGCAATGGCTATCAGTTTGTTGCGTGGTATATTGACAGATATGTTTTTCAGGTTGTTTACCCGTGCGCCCTTTATCTCTATGTAATCGGCCTTGTTGCTCATTGTGTAGTGGGTTCTAATAACTATTTTTTATAACTTATGTGGGAATTTTTAGAACCCACTATATTAGTTTGCCGCCTCAAATTCCTCAAGGAAACGCTTGTCGTTCTCAGAGAACATACGAAGGTCGCTTACCTGATATTTCAGGTTTGTAATGCGCTCTACACCGAGACCGAAGGCATAGCCACTATACTTCTTAGAGTCGATGCCGCAAAGCTCCAGGACGTTAGGGTCAACCATTCCGCAACCAAGGATTTCCACCCAGCCAGTGTGCTTACAGAATCCACAGCCTACGCCACCACAAATATGGCATGAGATATCCATTTCGGCAGAAGGCTCGGTGAATGGGAAGTATGATGGGCGCAGTCTTATCTTTGTGTCTGGTCCGAACATCTCCTGAGCAAATGTCAGCATAACCTGCTTGAGGTCTGTGAACGATACGTTTTCGTCAATGTACAAACCTTCTATCTGATGGAAGAAACAGTGTGCACGTGCAGTGATTGCCTCGTTACGATACACGCGTCCAGGGCATATCACGCGGATTGGTGGCTGTTGCTTTTCCATCACTCTTGCCTGTACGCTTGATGTGTGTGAACGTAGCAATATGTTCTTTGTAACATCCTTCAAGGCACTCTCCTCAACGAAGAATGTATCTTGCATGTCACGAGCAGGATGGTCGGCTGCAAAGTTCATCTTTGTGAATATATGCAGGTCGTCTTCCACCTCAGGACCATCAGCAAGTGTGAAGCCCATACGCTGGAAAATCTCAACGATTTCGTTCTTTACGATTGACAGCGGATGACGTGTGCCGAGTTCAATAGGGTAGGCAGTACGTGTCAAGTCAAGATCCTCATTGCCGCTTTCCTGTGAGCCCAACTGGTCACGCAGGCTGTTGATCTTATCAAAAGCAAGCTGTTTAAGCTCATTGATTTTCATACCAACGGTCTTCTTGTCCTCTGGCGCAACATTGCGGAAGTCAGCCATAAGTGCATTTATCTCTCCTTTCTTAGAAAGGTATTTCAAGCGCAGCTCTTCTATTCTCTCTGCTGTCGAGGCCTGTAATCCATTAATCTCGTTTATGAGATTGTCTATTTTCTCTAATAACATTTTAATTCTTAATGTATTATTTTATTTGCGACTGCAAAGTTACAAAATTCTTTTGACATAAACGAGCAAAATATATTTTTTTTGTAATAGCTCTTGCTTATTTCAATATTTTTTTGTTATTTTGCATCCCCAAAAGATGAACATATCGCTATGAGCTATAATCTAAACACCAACAATAAGAAAGAAAAAGCTAGCATACCAACCTGGGAGGAACTGTTGGAATCCATGGAGCAGGCTTCCTCGCATCCCAGCGACACGCAATGGAACATATATCGGTATCTGAGTGCCAACATGGAGAATGTTGATTCGCAGATAGCCCGTACCTTGCTGGCCTCTTACATGAAGATACCGTCAGAACGTCCTTCGTTGATTCATTCAATGATGCTTAGCGTGGCTTTGAAGATGTCGGCTAGATTCTCTGACTTCGTACTGCCTAATTTCCTTAAGCTTTGGGGATATCCGCAGAATCTACGTGATGAGGACAGAAATATGACTGTGGCAAAAGACGGTAGGCAGTATCTTTCGCTAAAGGAGCGTACAGAACGCCAATTGCAGTCATATCTCCTACATCATCCAGACCAAAGGCCGGGAGATGAAATGTCTTGCATACGTCATGCCATTGCGGTAAAAGTGTTCTTGGGTGACAAGGAAAGGAATACTCGTTCCGTTGTCAAGCTTGTAGGTGTTGATGGCGAGGAATATGTAGCGGTACCTCAGATGTTTCCATGCAAGCCTTGGGAAATCCAAGGTGGCGTGTTTGACCTGCTTATTTATTATACGAAAGAAGGAGTGGTCAGGGTGCGTGAAGTCGTTCCGTGCCTTAAACCAATGGCTGAGATATTTCCTGTGATAACAGGTTTCGTGGAGCATGTTGATGAATCACATGGACATTATCATGTGTATGATTATGGTTCGCGGCATTTCGTGGCAGAGAAACCGAAGGTAAGGGCAAGGGTAGGCGATTTCGTTTCCTTTGTCCCCGTAGTTCCCAAGGACAGTAAGTTTAAGTCTGCAATAATAATATCTGTACCTCCACGCCAGACGGCAATGTGTGACTATGGATTCAGACGTGCCAAGGTAAACTATATTGACAAAGAAAAGGGCTATGCTGCATGGGAACTGCAGAAGACTGACGGAGCAAACGATATTGCAGCTATCAAGGAAACGGGTGTGGATTCCCCTTCTTTCCACAGCGGTTTCATTTCTCAGAATGTCATGGAGAAATACGGTATGTCGTTACCCTCTGTAAATGATGTGCTTAATATCATAGTATTCTTGAAACGTGGCGGTGACGGTCAGAAACGTCCTTATGTGGTATATTACGAGAAGGTTCTCAAGGCATAGCTTGCTTAGTATTGTAGCAGGGAATCGTCGGTACCTACATCGCCGTCCTCTGACTTAGGAAGCGATGACGTGTTCTGGCGTTTGCTTGCACTTTTTCGTGTGCCGGTCTTTGTGCTTCGCTTGGGTTTCGCGTCTTCACTGTCATCTACAGAAAGAGTGACTTTTGCTTTCCTTTCCAGATAGTCTTTTATGTGCAGGCCGTTCTCCTCTACGTATTTCAGTAGCAGAGACTTGATTTTGTAGTCATCTTTAAGTCCCTGCAGCATGTTGTCTATGCGTTCCCTTAAAACCTTATTGTTCGTTGCTATGTTGGTAGTCTGTAGCAAAGTCCATATAAATCGCATCTCCTGCGAGAAATATGTCGCACCCTTTTGCAGTCTTTCCTGTAGCAATGCGTTGGTCTTATAGTCTTCCGATGTCAGTATTATGTTTTGATACTGCACCTTGAATTTTCGTGCCACCTCTTCAGGTCCCTTCAGTTTCTCGGCAGCCTCTAACCATGCGCTGTATTGCTCTGCGTGAGAACTGTAGAAATGCTCGCGCATCAGCCTTATCATATCGGTGAACTTATACCTTATGGTCGTAAAAGAGAAGAGTTCTTCCACGGTTCGTAACAGGTACATGCGCTGCATCTGCGTAAGCTGCTCGGCGTTAGGCTCCTGGTGTCGAGGGTCATTTCTGAAGGCACTCACCGTCTGGTCGTTTATTATTGCAGAGCGCGGTATAGGAGCACTCAGCACCATCCCTTCCAATGTCTTGCATCGTGACAGGGCAACATAGGTCTGACCATGTGCAAAGCTATGCTGCACGTCTATTATGGCATGCTCGAATGTCAGTCCCTGAGATTTATGTATAGTGATGGCCCATGCCGCCTTGAGTGGAAATTGCGAGAATGTTCCTACTACTTCCTCTTTTATCTCCTTAGTGTTGTCGTCAAGGGAATATTTGGTGTTCTCCCATCTTTCGTGGCCTACCTCTATTATATCGCCACCGTCCAGTGAGCGCACCGTGATTACTTTGTCCGTCATCTCTACCACTTCACCTAACATTCCATTGTAGAATGCCTTTTGTATAGATGAGTCGTTCTTGACGAACATAACCTGTGCGCCGGTCTTCAGCATCAAGTCCTTCTCCGTAGGATATGCCATTTCTGGGAAATCTCCTTCTACCGCAGCCTCATAGTTATAGGGCAGGGTGTCCAGCTCTTCCAACTTCTGCCTGTTTACTGCATCGGCCTGGTAGTTGTGCGTCATCAGTCTTATATATCCCTCATCGTTTCTCGGTGAGAAGTCTGGTATGTAGCGCTCGTTCAGTCGCTTCAGTGTAGCATCGTCGGCGGTGTTAGTCCTTACTTTGTTCAGGATATCCAGAAATACAGGGTCATTCTGCCTATATACGTGCTTTAGTTCAACCGTTACGAAGTCAGTGCTTTGCAATGCCTTGCTTGAGAAGAAATATGGCGTTGCATAGTGTGGGCTCAATAGTCGCCATTCATCCTCCTTGGCTACAGGTGCCAATTGTTGCATGTCGCCTATCATCAGCATCTGCACGCCACCGAATGGGCGACTGTGGTCGCGGTATCTTCTCAGTACGTCGTCAATAGCATCGAGCACATCAGCCCTTACCATGCTTATCTCGTCTATAACGATCAGGTCAAGAGAACGTATCAGTTGTACCTTCTGTTTCCTGAACTGAAATCGTTTGTTCTGCTGCATGGTTCCGGGTATCTGCGGACCGAAGTTTAGCTGAAAGAAAGAGTGTATCGTCACTCCCTGGGCATTTATTGCCGCTATGCCGGTAGGTGCCAATACAACCATTCGCTTGGGCAGTTTTTCGCGTAAGTCTCTTAGGAATGTAGTCTTTCCCGTTCCTGCCTTTCCTGTCAGGAACAGGTGTGTGTCGGTATTAGCAATTATTTCCCATGCGGTTCTTAACTCTGGATTCTCCATTTGTCTGTGCCTTTTTTACATTGAATAAGAGAAACCGAAACTGAAATACTCCTTAAACTGGAAGTACTTGTATTTATCATCCTTGGCTACGCTGTCGTCAAAGCGTGGGTATAGGTACAGGCAAGTAGAGATATACTTGTTGAACTGCAGTGTCAGTGTGTTCTCCCATTCCATTTCATACTTGTGATAGGTGGTGTAGCCATAAAGGCGTGTCTTCCACTTGAAGTTGTTGAATGGAGTCCATGTGAGCTCGGCGTTGAACTGCGAACCGAAGTCCTCCATGGTTCTGTGTCCGTTGTTTATGCCGAAGCTGCTAGCGAGGTATTTCCTATCCACGTATCTGAATTTAAAGGCGAATGGTGCTATGTGTACCGAGCCACTCAACTTCTTGTTCTTCGTGGCAACGGTATAGTCCATACCTATAGATACGTTAAGGTTGAAAGGCGACATGAAGTCAGAGTAAACATACTTGTCATTGTTCTTCAGTCCCTTCGTAAACTGTGTGTAAGCCATTACCTGCAAGGTGTAATACCATTTTTCGTGTGCCTGCAATCCCAGTTTTGATGTGTATCGTATGAGGTCGTCTGAAGTCTTGAACTTGTTTATGGTATCGGCATCTGTGGTCTGGAATCCCAGTCGCAGTTCCAACATGTTGTCCCACTTTATCTTCTGCTTGTTGTTGTAGTTGTATTTCAGTGTCACGGTGCCCATCATAGAGTAGCTGCTGGCACCACTCTTGTACCAGTTAGGCGATATGTAGTTCTGCAAGAACTGCAGATAATAGTCTCCTGAGAAAGTCCAGAAGTGTGGTTTCGTCACGAACATGTCTATCTGCTCCTCTGGTATGTCAGTCGTTGCAGAGCCTTGCTGTGGTGCAGCCTCCTTCACGTGCTTTGTCAGTTCTATGCGGTTGGGTTGCTCCTTCACGTCCTTCGTGTTCTTGTAGTATTTGCTAAATTGGTTGGCAGAATACTGCACGAGCTCAGGATGTTTCAGGTACACCTGCATCAATCCTCCGTCTGTGTATTCATCGTCTTCGGTATAGGGCGTAAGCATTCTGCCTGTTATGTCAGGGTAATATGCCAATGGGGCAAAGTATCTGAAGTATTTGTTCTCGGCAGGATAGCCCATCTCGGCCCTCAAGGAGTCGTTAGCCTTGTTCAGTGAGTCAATTCTTGCCTTGTATATGTTCAGTGAGTCTATGTAGTTTGCCAGTAGCTGATTGTTTCTGTATGCGCCGTATGACATCCTGCTCTGGGCACCGGTATTCAGTGCGGCAATAATCGTAGTAAATGCAATAAATAACAGAGAAAATATCTTTTTCTTCATTTCCTTATATTATATTGTGGGAATTTTAGTGCAAAGGTACTCCAATTTTTTTTAATATCTGTCATAATTAGGGATTATTTTGTATTAAAGCCTCAATAAATTACATAAAAAGTGTAATTTATTCTTGAATAAGCATTTTTTTTTGTACCTTTGCAAACTAAAAATACATAAATAACAACAAGTGGATAAGAATACTATCATCGGATTTGCACTCATTGCTGCGGTGCTTTTTGGATTTACATGGTTTAACCAGCCTTCAAAGGATGAGCTGGAGCAGCAACGTATTCAGGATTCTATAAACACCGTAACAAAACAGAAGGCGGCTGAACAGCGCAAGATTGCAGAGATACAGCGCAAGGCTGATGCCCTGAAGGCAGCACAGGAGGACTCTACCGCCCTCTTCTTCGGTGCCATGCAGGGAAGTGCTCAGGAGGTCGTGTTGCAGAATGAGAAGCTCGCTCTTACGTTCACTACCAAGGGCGCGGTCGTAGAGAAGGTCGTTGTTAAGAACTTTGAGGATAACGATGGTCATAAGGATGTGACACTCTTCGACAAGCAGACACAGAAGCTTGCGTTCACACTGGCAGCAAAGGAGACTAATATCTCTACGGCAGACCTGAATTTCACTCCGGTGAAGAAGACTGCAAACAGCGTAACCTTCCAGGCTCAGGCTGCTGAGGGTAAGTATATTACCATTTCATACACACTGGGTAGCGACTACATGCTGCATTGCTCTGTAAGTGCTACCGGCATGGCAGGACTCTTCGCGCCAAATACACAGACAATGGACATTAACTGGCAGGAGACGTGCAAGCAGCAGGAGAAGGGTTTCTCTTTCGAGAACAGATATTCTACACTCACTTACCACTATACTGACGGAGGTACCGATTACCTCAGCGAGACAAGTGAGGCTACTGACGAGACTGTTGACGAGGATATAGACTGGGTGGCTTTCAAAAACCAGTTCTTCTCTGCCGTGATGATTGCGAAAGATGGTTATGGCAAAGACGTCAGGCTTACTTCAGTACCTCAGCAGAAAGGCTCAGGATTCTTGAAATTCTATGAGGCAAAACTTAAGACTTTCTTTGATCCTACAGGTGCCAAGCCTACCGAGATGGAGTTCTATTTCGGTCCTAACGACTTCCGTCTTCTGCAGAGTGTAGAGAGTCAGTCTACGTTTGGCAAGGATCTTGAGCTGGAGCGCCTTGTATATCTCGGCTGGCCTTTGTTCCGTTACATCAACCGCTGGTTTACGCTTTATGTGTTCGACTTCCTGCGCAGCATGGCAATTCCTATGGGTATAATCCTTATTCTCATTACTTTGCTCCTCAAGGCTATCACTTATCCAATGGTAAAGAAGAGCTATATGTCAAGTGCCAAGATGCGTGTGTTGCGTCCGAAGCTCGACGAGGCGACGAAGCAGTATGACAAGCCGGAGGATGCCTTGCAGAAGCAGCAGGCCATGATGCAACTGTATTCAGAATATGGCGTCAGTCCGCTTTCAGGCTGTCTGCCTATGCTCATACAGATGCCTATCTGGATAGCAATGTTCAACTTCGTGCCTAATGCTATACAGTTGCGCCGTGAGTCTTTCCTGTGGATTGATGACCTTTCTACCTACGATCCTATTATCGAGTGGGGTAAGGACCTTTGGCTCATAGGCGATCATATCTCACTCACCTGCATACTCTTCTGTGGCGCCAACCTGCTTTATTCATGGTTTACCATGCAGCAGCAGAAAGACCAGATGGTAGGACAGCAGGCTGAGCAGATGAAGATGATGCGATGGATGATGATGCTCATGCCGTTGATGTTCTTCTTCATGTTCAATGACTATTCCGCAGGTCTTAACTTCTACTACTTCATATCTCTGTTCTTCTCTGCTGCCATTATGTGGGTGCTCCGCAAGACTACCAACGACGAGAAGCTTCTCGCCATACTTGAGGCAAAGCGTGAGGAGAATAAGAAAAATCCGAATAAGAAGATGAGCGGACTTGCTGCACGTCTTCAGGCTATGCAGCAACAGCAGCAGGAACTTCAGCGTAAGCGTGATGAACTTGCTCGCAAGAATGCTCGCCTCCGTGGTGAGTAAGCTTTTTCGAATGTTCGAAGCTGTTGGCTTTGAATGAAAGATAGTAATTAACGAATCTTGTAAAAAGCCCCGTCGCACATGCTTGGGTGTGCAACGGGGCTTTTTCGTGCCATATAAACCCCGTGAAATGTGAATAGTCCCCACACGGAGGTAGCTGGACTTGAGCATGTGTGGGCTTGAGGCAGAGGGGGCAAATAGGAAATTTCGGACAATGTTAAAAATGTAAAGTTTTCTTAATTTGCAGTAAAAGCTATCATTTTACATCGTAAAAGCTATGCTTTTAGGTGGTAATAGCTATCACTTTACACTGCAAAAGCTATGCTTTTACAACGTAAAAAGGCATCTTTTACCTTAAAAACAACGGTAAAACATACCTTTTTTACGTTTTTGAAGAATATCAGAGAATGGTTCATCCTGTAAAAATCGTTTTAAGGCCGTTTTCAGCGATGCAACCCCTTTTGCAGTGTTGCAGTCCACCACATCCTTTTTCCGCGCTCAGGAATGAGTTTTCTTGGCAGCGGAAATTTCGAACAATTTAGAGCCTCGCAAGAGCCTCCACCTACCTCCCCTCGTAGAACAGGGCTTGAATTACGTATTGACTGGGTGAGGGTTCCCATCATGCCCATAACCGCAACTTCCTCCTTCCTCCCACGGGAGATGTAGGTGGTGGTTGGGTAGGAGGGGAATGTTTATATTCGTCTTATTTTTTACTGGATTAAACAATATCTCGTATGCTAAGCATTGTAGCATACAAGTGGGGAAATAAAAAAGACGACAATTCAAAAATCAGAATTGTCGTCTTTATATTTAGTCTGAATGATAATCTATTACATCATGCCGCCCATGCCTGGAGCACCGCCCATTGGCATCTGTGGTTCTGGAGCTGGCTTGTCGCAGATTACTGACTCTGTTGTGAGGAAGAGACCTGCAATTGAAGCTGCGTTCTCAAGAGCTACACGAGATACCTTGGCAGGATCGATGATACCAGCCTTCTTCATGTCCTCGTAAACCTCTGTACGGGCATTGTAACCATAGTCGCCCTTGCCCTCGCGAACATTGTTGACTACCACGGCACCTTCAACACCTGCGTTGAAGCAGATCTGACGCAAAGGTTCCTCAATGGCACGCTTAACGATGTTGACACCTGTCTGCTCGTCAGCATTGTCACCCTTGACACTGTCAAGTGCAGAGAGTGCGCGGATGTATGTCGTACCACCACCGGCAACGACACCTTCCTCGATTGCTGCACGTGTAGCGCAGAGAGCATCGTCAACACGATCCTTCTTCTCCTTCATCTCAACCTCAGAGTTTGCACCGATATAAAGAACAGCTACGCCACCTGCAAGCTTTGCAAGACGCTCCTGCAGCTTCTCCTTATCGTATGAAGATGTAGAGTTCTCAATCTCCTTCTTGATAGCGATGACACGGTCAGCAATAGCGTCCTTAGAACCTGCACCACCAGCGATGATGGTGTCGTCCTTAGAGATAGTAACCTTGTCACATGTGCCGCAGAGGTCAAGAGTAGCCTGTTCAAGCTTCAGTCCCTTCTCCTCAGAGATAACGGTACCGTTGGTAAGGATTGCGATATCCTCGAGCATAGCCTT
>DGHL01000077.1:0-5681 GCA_002392645.1 Prevotellaceae bacterium UBA3849 | reverse complement strand
GAGCCTTGACAGCACAGATCTTCAGACCACCACGCAGACGGTTTACTACGAGTGTTGTGAGTGCCTCAGAATCAACATCCTCAGCAATGATGAGCAAGCCACGGCCGCTCTCTGCTGCAGGCTGCAGTACAGGAAGCAGTTCCTTGAGGTTTGAAATCTTCTTGTCATAGATAAGGATGTATGGGTTCTCCATTACACACTCCAGCTTCTCTGTATCGGTTACGAAATAGCCAGAGAGATAGCCACGGTCGAACTGCATGCCTTCTACAACACCGATAGAAGTATCGCGGCTCTTAGACTCCTCAATGGTGATGACACCGTCCTTGGATACCTTACGCATAGCGTCAGCAAGGAGCTTACCAATCTCTGGGTCGTTGTTGGCAGATACTGTTGCAACCTGCTCAATCTTGTCGTAGTTGTCGCCAACGAGTTCTGCGTTCTCCTTAATATATTCAACTACAGCCTTGACAGCCTTGTCGATACCACGCTTAAGATCCATAGGATTAGCACCGGCAGTTACATTCTTCAGTCCCTCGGTTACGATAGCCTGGGTGAGGATGGTAGCTGTGGTAGTACCGTCACCAGCGTCGTCGCCAGTCTTAGAAGCAACGCTCTTTACGAGCTGTGCGCCAGTGTTCTCAAACTTGTCTTCAAGTTCAATTTCCTTTGCTACGGTGACGCCGTCCTTTGTTATCTGTGGAGCACCGAACTTCTTCTCGATCACTACGTTGCGTCCTTTAGGACCAAGTGTTACCTTTACTGCGTTGGCAAGCTGGTCAACGCCTTTCTTGAGTGCCTCGCGGGCATCTGTATTGTACTTTATGTCTTTAGCCATTTTCTTATTTTTTGTTTTTTCCGTCTCCCTCCCTCACGGTGAGGGTTGGGGTGGGTATGTTTAGTTTATTTTACTATAGCGAGAACGTCAGACTGACGCATGATAAGATATTTCTCACCTTCGAACTCCAATTCCGTACCAGAGTATTTTCCATAGAGCACGTTGTCGCCAGTCTTCAGAATCATCTCTTCATCCTTTGTGCCGTTGCCTGCTGCTACTACTTCGCCCTTCAGAGGCTTTTCCTTGGCAGTGTCAGGAATTATGATACCGCCGATCTTCTCTTCTGCCGGTGCTGGCTTAATCAGCACGCGGTCTGCTAATGGTTGAATGTTCATAATCTTTGTTTTTATTTTTATTGGTTTAAATTTTCTGTGCTATCTATAAACTAAGAATGTGCCAATACTGGCTAACTGCCAATATTGACACATTCCGACTGCCAAAACTGTCAAGAGGCTATGGCTACCACCCAAGTTCATGCCATCCTATATCGTTACACCATTCATAGTTGAACATTGTTTTATTTAGTGACTTCATGGGAGTAACTCTTTTTTCGATATTGTCATACGCAATGTTAGGTGCTATCATACTAATTCCTCCATAGTTTTCTTCTGTTATGTCAAAGGAATTGAAATCTAACCCCTCGAATACAGTGTTCCACGGTGCACTACCTGTAGGCATATAGCTTGCCACTACGGCTTTTGTGAAGAATGGTAGCCATTCGTTGTACGCAGCATTGTCAAGGTTTATATGCATGATATTCTTCAAATCATGTAATGCAGGTGCTTTATCAGTGTCCTCGTCTCTGAAATAGTATATGCATCGGTATCTGTTAAGTGTTAGTTTGTCGCCTGTATATATGCTTTTCAAGGCTTTGCGCGTAGCATTCATGAGTGGTTCCATTTCGCTGGTTTTTACAGCTGATATGGCGATGCCGCCGTAGCTGCCCCATTGAGTACCTTCTATATAGTTGTCTATAATCTCCTTGCCTATGATTTCCTTGTCAACTCCGAGTATTGGTACAATCTTATTGTACGGTGCACCTTTGCCGGGTACTTCTGATGCCGCTGCCACTATGTAGTCGGTATAGTTGCGTAGTTCGTATGCAACCTCGGCAGTCTGCATGCAGCAGCAGTCAAAGAAGATATAGTCGAAATGCAGTGGTGCTCCGTTTTTGTCATTCAGTTGACTTAATACCGAGGCGAATGTAGGTATGTTGAGCCATGTTGCGTAGCTGCCGGATTCCTTGTTTCCAGTAGTGTCAAGTCCGTATGCATAACGTCTGGCAATGATTGTTTCAACGGTGTCTTGTTTTATGATGGAGCCGTTGCCGTGACCTGTCATCAATAGAGCGTAT
The DNA here is from genome assembly GCA_002392645.1 of Prevotellaceae bacterium UBA3849. Lineage (GTDB taxonomy): Bacteria > Bacteroidota > Bacteroidia > Bacteroidales > Bacteroidaceae > Prevotella. Next base: position 3,492 of record DGHL01000077.1, on the reverse strand, counting down.
TCGTCGGCTGGATAATTGTCTGCAATCCACTGCATGGCATGGAGCATACTGTCAGGGTTGGTGCAATAGAATTCCTCAGAGAATTTCTTTACGGTTGTTCTCTGCCCATTTTGTATCTCATAGATGTAAGGTGTGGTGTTTAGAAAGTCAGTGAAGACAATCAGCCTGCAGTCTGTAGGCAGAGTAGCAGCCCCCTTGACCATTTCCATAATGTCGTCTTGCAGGCTGTTGCTGAGGTTGTTGTCACCGCAAACATAGGCTATGATGGTGCGACGTATCTTTACCTCACTCTGAGTGTCATCATCGTCATGTGAGCACGAGAGCAAAGCGCATATATATAGTAATGTGTATAGAAAATGCTTTATGTTCATATCTATATGATTGGTTGTATTCTGAAAATTCTTATTCGTTTAGTGCACCGCAGTGTGGGCAGGTGCCTTTCTCTCTTATCCTCTTGCCGCAGTTGCCGCATATAAGGTGTTGGCGTGAGCGCTTGATGTATCGTGTAACGGCAAACCAACAGTATGCCACGAGCACAGGATATCCTATATAGTAAAGTGTGCTTATGGAGAATATTATATATAGCACAGCGCACCAACCACATAAGCCGAACAAATAGAGTACTGCATCGTCGAAAGGCAGATGATGACGGGTGTCCTCAACGGCTGCAATGCCAATTATCAGCATTGCCCATACGGAGGATATGAATATGCCCAGAATCAGTGGCATGCTGAAAGGATTGAGTGAAGGATGGAAATAGAAGTTGCGCCATGTGTCAGCACCAAACATCTGCAATGATGCATAGAACGTGGCAGAACTGGCAACGGTTATGCAAAGCAGGGTGGGGTAGAACGATGGTATGTCGCGAAAGTGCACCAACGGTGCGTTGCGGCGTTGTATGGTGCGTATGATGTATGCCGCTATTATAAGTACGGCTATAATCAATGCTGCCAGCAAGTGCGTGTCGCTGAAGAACATTATGAACTGTGATATAGGGTCGGTAGGGGTGACATTGGCAAGGAGTTCGGTTTCGTGGATCCATCCCAATGTGCCGTCTTCGCCTATAAGCTGTACCCATACGGAATCAATGCTGTCTTGTGGTATTATACGTATGTCGGTAACGGCTAATTGCAGGTCGTGGGCAATACTGAACGTGTCGGTAACCAATTGTGACACGTGCTCCTCTGGTTGTTGCAATATAAGTTGTACGGAGTCGCTGTGCACAACGAAATTATAGCCTATCGTATAGTGATGGCTTTCATAGAACGACACGGAGTCGCTGATGGATATGCTGTCCTCTCCGGTAGCCGTTTCATTGTCACTGCCTTTCTCATTATAACATGCCGTAAAGGTAAGTATAATCAGCGACAGTATAATATATAGTGGTGTCCTTATGCCCATATCTCCATTTGGCAGTCTTTGCAGTTAAACCTTAGTCTGAATTGTTTACCGTCGTCAAGTGTTATGGTGAGCGGTTCTTTCCATGGCGCCTTGTTCTTCGTTTTTGTGCAGTAGCCCATTTCGTGCCTTATGCAATAGCGACACTGCATAAGCAGTTTCTCGGGACTACCGTCGGTTTCAAAGGCCTGTGCGTTGATACTCAAGGACTTGTAAAAGGCCTTAGCCTTGTTGTTCGCTGCGTTGTAAAGGAAAGGCATGGCATAGCGTGGTGGTTCTGCTACGCTGTGGTTGATAGTTGCAGCCTGTGTATCGGTGCGTTCCCTTGATGATGTCTCTATGGTAAGTACCAGGTCGCGTCTTAGTTGTGCAAGTACGCTGCTGGGGATGAAAGGATTACCTGCATTGTCAATGATTGTGACATCATGGCAGGTATATATCGTGTTGCCCAACTTTGTGAGTTGGCGGCGTATGTTATCCTCCTGTGGCTTTTGCGCTGTTTGATATTCATAGCCTTGAGTTACGGTGAATATCCTGCCAAACTCATCTTGTGCCTGAGCTGTTATGACGTCTTTTTCAATGCGTATGTTTATGTCAAGAGTCACCTTGCGTTCTGCGGAAGGTTTTGACAACAGGCTTTGGAAGGCTTGGTCGTGGTTGCGGTAAAGTGTAGTGCCAGGTTTCAGTCCGTCAGGCATTTTGAGTGGAAACAGACGGTTTCCCTCTGCCCTGTTTACCCTGAAGCCGATGAGACGCTTGTCTTTGTCGAAGAAGCATAGGCCGTCGCCATTGCTGAACGATGCCGTAGATGATACATTGAAGGAGTTCCCTTTGAGCTCTTTTACGCAACCAACCATCTCGCCAAGTGCCTTAGGGGTGTCAAGCGACACCAAGCCATTTTGTCTGCCCTGTGCGAAGTATGTGGTAAGGCCACGGTTAAAGCTTTTCTTAAGATTAGGGGTGAAGGTATAGGTGCATCTACCCATCGAGGCACGACGGTATTTGTCGGGGTGTCTGCGGCATATCTCGTTGAGTTTCTCGCTGTATGCTGCAGTTATGTTCTTTACGTAGTCGGTGTCTTTTAGTCTTCCCTCTATCTTGAAACTTACAGCTCCTGCCTCAGCCAGTTTTTCAAGGTTTTCAATCTGTGCCATGTCTCTTAGCGAAAGCAGGTGGCGTGAATCCTCTAATATGTTACCGTCGGCATCGTGCATGGTGAATGGCATGCGGCAGAATTGTGCACATTCGCCTCTGTTGGCTGAGCGGCCAAAACAATGTTCTGAGGCATAGCACTGTCCGCTGTAGCTTACGCATAGTGCCCCGTGGACAAATACTTCAAGTTCTGTTTCCGGTACAGCCTTGTGTATTGCTGCTATCTCATCGATTGAGAGCTCTCTTGCCAGGACGGTGCGCTTGAAGCCAAGTGATGACATCCATCTTACCTTCTCCACAGTGCGGTTGTCTGTCTGGGTGCTGGCGTGTATGTCTATGCCTATCTGCTTAAGCTCTTCAAGCAGTCCTAAGTCTTGTATCAGCAAGGCATCAACTCCGATTTCCTTGAGATTCCTGCAAAGGTTAAGCGTATCGTTTAGCTCATTGTCGTAGATGATGGTGTTTACAGTCACGAAAACCCTTGCTCCGAACAGGTGTGCATGGTCGCACAGGCGGGCAATGTCATCTATGCTGTTGCCTGCCGCTGCCCTTGCCCCGAATCGGCTCGCACCAATGTAAACGGCATCAGCACCGTGATCAATGGCGGTGATTCCGCATTCAAGGTTTTTTGCTGGAGAAAGTAGTTCTAATGTCTGCATGATTCCTGTAATTGCTTATGGTGGGTTCTAAAAATTCCCACGATTTAAATTAGTTTATTATATGAATATCATTATGTCATATTTTTGTTTTCTTTCAGTACAAACTGTTAGCTTCCGCGGTCACATAGCCCGCTATGCTTCCTTATCAGCTAACATTTTGCCCTTGAAACAAATTCAAAAATCTGACAGTGGGAATTATTAGAACCCACCTTTACCGTATTCACACAACTACATAAAAAAGCGAAGATACAAGAATAGAAAGTTTATCCATGCATCTTCGCTG
>DGHL01000016.1:9929-33621 GCA_002392645.1 Prevotellaceae bacterium UBA3849 | reverse complement strand
TGGGAATCTCAAAGTTGGGACATTGATGCTTCTTTTTCTCTAATCTTATGGGCTATACCTTATAATATAATTAGGTATAACCCTAAAAGAGAATAACAATGGATAAGAAAACGATTAGAGAAGTTGCTGCACTCTGGAAGAATGACAAGCAGCAGTATGTAAAGCAGTCAACAATGTCGGCTTATGCCCTCATCTTGGAGAACCACATTCTCCCAGCATTTGGTGATAAGTCCTTTTTGGCAGAGGATGATGTTCAAGCCTTTGCGCTGCAGAAGTTGAACGACGGACTGAGCCAGAAGACTGTGAAAGACATCTTGATTGTCCTGAAGATGATTCAGAAGTTTGGCGTGAAAGCAGAACTACTTGAATTCTCCGACTGGAGCATCAAGTACCCCACAGAGCAGAAAAGCAAAGAGTTGGAGGTGTTGAGCATCAGCCATCAGAAGAAATTGATGCAGTACGTCACCGACAACTTCACTTTCCGTAATCTCGGTATCTACATCTGCCTGAGTACAGGAATGCGCATCGGTGAAGTATGCGCCTTGAAATGGAGCGATATTGACCTGAGCACAGAGACCATCCATGTGAACAGAACCATAGAGCGTATCTACATCATTGAGGGCGGCGAAAGACGAACGGAACTTGTCATTGGTACACCTAAGACAAAGAACTCCATCCGTGAGATTCCCATCAGTAAGGAATTGATGAAATTGATCCGTCCCTTGAAGAAACTGGTGAATGATGAGTATTTTGTGATAACCAATGAGGCGAAGCCAACAGAGCCACGTACCTATCGAAACTACTACAAGCAACTTTTGAAGCAGCTCGATATTCCCGATTTGAAATTTCACGGGCTGCGCCACTCATTTGCAACAAGGTGTATTGAAAGCCAGTGTGACTATAAAACCGTAAGCGTTATTCTCGGTCATGCAAACATCAGTACGACGCTTAATCTCTATGTTCATCCGAACATGGAACAAAAGAAAAAGTGTATTAACCAGATGTTCAAGGCACTGAAATAGGGATTCTTGGATTGCCTTTCCTCAATTATGGATGTATTTTTACACATAAAGCAAGCTAAGGCATCTGTTTTCCACATATTTTTTGTACCTTTGCACCTGATTATGAAGACATTTGAAGAATTGGGCGTATGCCCAGAGATTTGCAGTGCCATCGACGAGCTGGGCTTCGAACAGCCTATGCCCGTGCAGGAGGCAGTGATTCCACTGTTGCTGAGCGAGGAGCTTGGTGGCAAAGATTATATTGCCTTGGCTCAGACCGGCACAGGTAAGACAGCAGCCTTCGGACTGCCGCTGTTGCAGATGATAGACCCGAAGGATAAGACCACACAGGCTGTGGTGCTGTCGCCTACGCGTGAGCTCTGTCTGCAGATAGCCGACGACCTGCGCGACTTCTCGAAGTATATCAAGGGAATAAACGTGGTGGCCGTATATGGCGGCACCAGCATCAGCGACCAGATACGCTCGCTGCGCCACGGCGCACAGATAATAGTGGCTACGCCAGGTCGACTGATAGACCTCATAGAGCGTGGCAAGGCACACCTCGAGCAGGTGGGCCACATAGTGCTCGATGAGGCTGACGAGATGCTCAACATGGGATTCTCAGAGAGCATCAACAGCATCTTTGAGAGCCTGCCAGAGGAAAAGCAGGTGCTGCTCTTCTCTGCTACCATGAGCAAGGAGGTGGAGAAGATAGCAAAGAACTATCTCAAGGAGTATGAAGAGGTGGTGGTAGGTTCGCGCAACGAGGGCGCTGAGCACGTGAACCATATATATTATATGGTGAATGCCAAAGACAGGTATCTTGCACTGAAGCGTGTCGTGGATTACTATCCGCGCATATACGGCATAGTGTTCTGCCGCACCAAGGTAGAGACGCAGGAGATAGCCGACAAGCTCATACGCGACGGCTACAACGCAGAGTCTCTGCACGGCGACCTCTCACAGCAGCAGCGCGACCAGACCATGCAGAAGTTCCGCCAGCATCTTACGCAGATTCTCGTGGCTACCGACGTGGCTGCGCGTGGACTTGACGTCAACGACCTTACGCACGTCATAAACTTCTCCATGCCTGACGATACAGAGTCGTACACTCACCGCAGCGGACGTACGGGCCGTGCTGGCAAGAAGGGTACGTCTATCGCCATCATACACTCGCGTGAGCGCCACAAGATACGCCAGGTGGAGAAGACCATAGGCAAGGAATTCCTGGCAGGAAAGCTGCCTACACCACAGGAGATATGCACCAAGCAGCTATTCCGCGCCATCGACGAGATAGAGAAGACCGACGTTGACGACGAGCAGATAGAGCCATTCATGGAGGAGGTGCGCAGGCACTTCGAGTTCGTTGACAAGGAAGAGATACTCAAAAAACTCGTAAGCCGAGAGTTCGGACGCTTCCTCAGCTACTATGCCAACGCCCCTGAGATAGAAGAGGTGGTGGTGAAGAAGAAAGACAAGGGCGGAAAGGAAGACCGTGGCGGACATCCAGACTGGTCGAAGAAGAAGCCGCGCCAGAATACGCAGCAGGGATATACCAAGCTGTTCGTAAACCTTGGCAGGAACGACCGTTTCTTCCCAGGCGAGGCAATGCAGTTCATCAACCGCTACGTGCCGGGTCGTCAGGACGTAGGCCACATAGACCTTATGCCGACCTTCAGTTTCATAGAGGTGCCATCAGGCGATGCACGTAAGGTAGTGGGTGCACTCAACGGAGCCTTCTATCATAATAAGAAGGTGAGCTGCCACATAGACCGCGACGGCGGAAAGAGCGGCGGCAAGGGTGGCAGGCGCGGCAACGGAGCCTCACAGAAAGGTTCGCGTGGCGGTAAGCGCGAGCAGCAGTTTGATGAGCGCAAGGCCATCTTCGACATGGCAAACATGGAGGAAGGCTGGGCACGCCGTAAGCCAAAGAAAAAGAAGAAGTGATTCTCCATACTACATATTTCGGTTCGGTGGACTGGTATGCGCAGATAGTGCGCTCACAGGAGCCTGTGACTATAGACGGCAAGGAGCGCTTCGTAAAGCAGACGGAGCGCAACCACTGTCTGATAGCCACTGCCAACGGTGTGCAGAAGCTCACCGTGCCCGTGACGTTACCGTCAGGTGGCAAGACGCCTATATGCGATGTGCGCATCAGCGACCACGGCAACTGGCGCCATTTGCATTGGCAGGCACTGTCGTCAGCCTACGGCATGTCACCGTTCTTTGACTACTATGCCGATGACATCCGTCCGTTCTTCGAACGTAAGTGGGAATATCTCTTTGACTATAACTACGAGATAGCACAGAAGATGATGGAGTTGGTTAATCCTAATGACCATGCCAACCCCTCCACTGCATCCCTCCCGGGAGAGGGGATGACATCACGGGCAGAATCCTATGCACCATTCAACCCCATATATTTCCCTTCCCTCGGGAGGGGGGCGGGGGATGGTGTGTCTCCCTACTACCAGACCTTCCAGCGTCGTCATGGCTTCTTGCCAGGCATGTCGATACTCGATCTGCTCTTCAACATGGGACCGGAGGCATTGCTCGTATTAAGGAATGTAGGAAACTGACTCACAGGTAATGCAAATTCACAATCGTTTTTTTAGCGTTTGCTTTAGTATTTACGAAAAAAGTTGTATCTTTGCAACGGAAACCATATAATTTTATATTTATGACAGCATTACAGTTAAATGCCGAGCTATACCGCGCAATGGGTGTAATAGCCGACGATGAGACTTTGATGACGAAAGTTTTAAAATACGTCAAAAAGCTTGCAGCGAAGAAAGAAGACGCTTCGCTGATGACGAAAGAGGAGTTCCTTGCCCGTGTGGATAAGGCAAAGGAAGGACCGTCAAGAAGTTTTGCAAATGTAGAGGAACTGGATAAATTTATTCGTAACATGTGAGTATGTTTAATGTTGAATACAAAGAAACTGCCCAGGCAGATCTTCAGAAGTTATACAGACATGAGCCGAAAGCATATAAGAAAGCTCTACAGTTGATAGCGGAACTATATGACCATCCTCGTACTGGTACTGGAAAGCCTGAGCCTTTGAGCGGTGACCGTCAAGGGCAGTGGAGTCGTCGTATAACAAAGAAGCATCGGCTTGTATATGAAATTCACGACAACATAGTCACGGTTCTCGTGCTTACCGCATACGGACATTACGAGGAGAAATAAACATACAGGAAGAAAGATATTCTGAATGACAGAAGATTTTGACATACATAACGAGCGGTTGGGCTCGGCGGAGAAAGAATTTGAAAAGGCGCTGAGACCATTGCAGTTTGATGACTTCAGCGGACAGCAGAAGGTGGTGGAGAACCTGCGCGTGTTTGTAGAGGCTGCGAAATATCGCGGCGAACCACTTGACCACACGCTGCTGCACGGACCTCCGGGACTGGGTAAGACTACGCTGTCGAACATCATCGCCAACGAACTGGGCGTGGGATTCAAACTCACATCCGGACCTGTGCTCGACAAACCCGGTGACCTTGCCGGACTGCTGACGTCGCTCGAAACCAACGACGTGCTGTTCATCGACGAGATACACCGTCTGTCACCTGTGGTGGAGGAATACCTTTACTCTGCCATGGAAGACTACCGCATAGACATCATGATAGACAAGGGTCCGTCGGCGCGAAGCATACAGATAGACCTCAACCCCTTCACGCTCATAGGTGCGACGACACGCTCCGGACTGCTTACCGCTCCGCTGCGTGCACGCTTCGGCATCAACATGCACCTGGAGTATTACGACCCGAAGACGCTGGCAAAGATTATACGCCGCTCTGCCGGACTGCTGCAGGTTCCTATCAGCGATGCAGCCTGCGACGAGATATCACGCCGCTCACGCGGTACGCCGCGTATAGCCAACGGACTGCTGCGCCGCGTACGCGACTTCGCTCAGGTGAAGGGCAACGGCAGCATCGACATGAACATTGCCAAGGTGGCACTTGAGGCACTGAACATCGACGAGTACGGACTGGACGAGATAGACAACAAGATACTCCTCACCATCATCGACAAGTTCAATGGCGGACCGGTAGGCATAGGCACCATAGCCACTGCCATCGGTGAGGATGCCGGCACCGTGGAGGATGTATATGAGCCTTATCTCATCATGGAAGGCTTCATAAAGCGCACGCAGAGGGGACGCGTGGTAACCGAACTGGCATACGCACACCTGGGGCGCAACCCATACAAGCAGGGCAGCAACATACTGTCACCGTCATTCTTTGACTAACAAAACAAGGAATACAAAAAAGAACACAAACAGTGAAAAAGATATTATTCGTATGCCACGGCAACATCTGTCGCAGTCCGATGGCTGAATACATCATGAAACACCTCGTCAGCCAGAACGGCAATGCCGAGGACTATGTCATAGCATCGGCAGCCACCAGTACTGAAGAACTGGGCAACCCGGTATATCCGCCGGCACGCCGTAAACTGGCAGAGCACGGTATAGCATGTGACGGGCACCATGCACGACAGCTGACACGCAGCGACTATGACAAATATGACCTGCTGATAGGCATGGACTCATATAACATACGCAACATGCTGCGAATGTGTGGAGGCGACCCAGAAGGAAAGATTCACCTGCTGCTCGACTTCACTGACCGCCATGGCGACGTGGCAGACCCCTGGTACACAGGCAACTTCAATGCCACATGGTACGATTGCCACGAGGGATGCCTCGCCTTGATACGCTTAATAGAAAACGAAGAGATATAGATATGAAGACAGCAATATTCACAGGGTCGTTCAATCCTTTCACGATAGGTCATGCCGACATCGTGAGCCGAGCGCTCACCATCTTCGACAGCGTGGTGATTGGCATAGGCTATAACCCCGCCAAGACGGAACATGGCGACGTGCAGGCACGCATCAGTCAGATAGAGGCTATATATAAGGATGAGCCGCGCGTGAAGGTTGAGGCTTACGACGATATGGCTGCCGACCTTGCAGCGCGCCACAATGCCGTTGCCATAGTGAAGGGAGTGCGCTCGGTGCAGGACTATGAATACGAGCGCAGTCAGGCAGAATACAACCGCTTGCTTGGCGACGGACTGGAGACGGTGCTGTTCTTCGCTCGTCCGCAACTGGCCGCTGTGTCAAGCAGCGCGGTAAGGACGTTGCAGCACTTCGGCAAGGACGTAAGCAGGTTTCTGCCATAACATAACTCATCGCTCGGCACGCTGTGACGCTTGCCTGAGCAAGAACCCAGAACTCATAACCACCCCCTCCCTCGCAGGGAGGGCTGGGGTGGGTCTATTTAATTCATAACTTCGAATGATTACTTACTCAGCAGAAAACGTCAAGATGCCGAAGATACGCAGGCGCGATACGTCGGCATGGATAAAGAAAGTAGCGGCATCATACGGCAAGACCGTGGGAGAGGTAGGCTACCTCTTCTGTGATGATGAGAAGATACTTGAGGTGAACCGTGAGTATCTTCAGCATGACTATTACACAGACATCATCACCTTCGACTATGACGAGGGCGACCAGATAAACGGCGACTTGGTGATATCGCTTGACACCGTGCGTACAAACGCAGAACTGTTTGGCAAGACATACGAGGAAGAACTGCACCGCGTCATCATACACGGCATACTGCACCTCTGCGGCATCAACGACAAAGGACCCGGTGAGCGCGAGATAATGGAAGCGGCAGAAAACAAAGCCCTTGCCATGCTTGATACTACCAATCGTTAGCAAACTGTCACTATTTTGTGACTTTTTTATAAAAAAGTACTGCTTTTTGTTGCGTAATCCAATAAAAAGCAGTACTTTTGCTTTCAAATTGTAAAAACATTACTAAACAAATCAATGGAAAAGGTAGATAAACTTGACAGAAGAATAATGGCAATCCTTGCACAGAATGCACGCATAGCGTTCAAGGAAGTGGCAGAGGCTTGCGGAGTATCTCGTGCAGCCGTTCACCAGCGTGTGGAGCGCCTGAAGGAACTTGGAGTGATTACCGGCAGCGGTTTCTCCGTAAATCCAAAGGCTGTGGGCTACGGCACATGCACATACGTCGGTATACGACTGGAGCGCGGCTCTATGTATAAGGACGTGGTAAAGAAACTTGACAAGATACCGGAGATAGTAGAATGTCACTTCACCACAGGACCTTACACCATGCTCGTAAAACTCTACGTACGTGACAATGAGCAACTCATGGAACTGCTCAACGGTACGCTGCAGTCTATCGAAGGCGTAGTGTCAACAGAGACACTCATATCGCTCGATCAGAGCATCAAGCGCGACGTGCCTATACACCTGAGCGACGATTAAGCCAAACCATTGCGCATCATTGCGCACACTTACCATTATATCTTTGCCAATGAAGAATTACTCAATTGAGGCACTTACCGCTGAGGCTTACTCTGACTTTCCTGAGGCTCAGCGCAAGCCAGTCATAGGCATAACAGCCAATCATGAGAATATAGACGCCACCTTACGCGACGCTTACTATAAGCAGGTAGTCGCAGCAGGTGGCGTACCTGTTATAATACCTCCCGTCACTGATACCAGCGTAATAGCAGAAACCCTTGACCGTATCGATGCACTGATACTCTCTGGCGGCGGTGACCATAACCCTTTGTGGCAGGGCGAGCAGCCATCACCAAAGCTGCATAGCATCAATGCCGTGCGCGATTCTGCCGAGTTGCTTCTCACACGCCTGGCATTCAACCGTCAGGTGCCTATGCTCGGAATATGCCGTGGCATACAGACGCTTGCACTTGCACTGGGAGGCCACGTGGCACAGGATATGAGCGAGGCGCACAACCAGGTGGGCAGGGGAGTGTTCGTAAAGCATTCGCAGGATGCCGACAGGCAGGAGGCTACGCATACCGTAAGGATAGATACCGACTCGGTATTACATAATATATATGATGCCGACGAGATAGCCGTCAATTCTTTCCACCATCAGGCTGTTGACAAGCCCGGACAGCACTTCCGTACCGTGGCAATGTCAGAGGATGGCTACATAGAGGCAATGGAGAGCACGGAGCATAAGAGCATCATCGGAGTGCAATGGCATCCTGAATGGCTCGGCGAAGACGGACTGCCATTATTCAAGTGGCTCGTTGACAGGGCAGGGGAGTATCGCAAGGCGCAAGAGATGCACTCGCGCATGCTGACGCTTGACACTCACTGCGACACGCCGATGTTCTTCCATCAGGGTGTTGACTTCACCAAGCGCGACCCACGCATACTCGTTGACCTTCACAAGATGACTGAGGGAAGGCTTGACGCCACCTTCATGGTGTGCTATCTGCCACAGCCATATATGGAGGGTAACGGTGCATCGGAGGAACGCAAGGGAAAGCCTTTCAGCGAACTCGTACACTTCCCGATAGAGTCGCCGAAGGCATACACCGACTTCATATTCGACGAGATAGCAAAGATAGTGGAGCGCAAGCCGCAATATGTGGCGTTTGCACGCACTCCTGACGATATACAACACAACAAGCTTGCTGGTAAGAAGAGCATTGTGCTGGGCATAGAGAACGGTCTTGCCATAGAAGATGACATCACCAACCTGCAGCACTTTGCCGACCGCGGCATAGCTTACATGACGCTATGCCACAACGGCGACAACCTCATCTGCGACTCTGCAAAGGGAGCAGGCATGAACGGCGGCGTATCACAGTTTGGCGAGAAGGTAATCCATGAGATGAACCGCCTCGGCATAATGGTTGACCTCAGCCATGCCGGCGAGAAGAGTTTCTATGATGCCATCGACATCAGCGCCACGCCTATAGTATGCTCACACTCCAACTGTCGCAGTCTGTGTGACCATCCACGCAACCTTACCGACGACCAACTGCGGGCACTTGCCAAATGTGGCGGCGTAGCCCACACCACTTTCTACCCTGGATTCCTCAATGCAGCGGGAGAGGCAGACATCATGGATGCCGTAGCGCACCTTGAGCATGCCATAAGCATCATGGGCATTGACCATGTAGGCATAGGCACCGACTTCGACGGTGACGGTGGCGTACCTGGCATGGCTGACGCCTCTGAGGTTATCAACTTCACCATACAGCTTCTTCGCCGCCGCTACTCTGAAGAGGATATCCGCAAGATATGGGGTGGCAACTGGATGAGAGTGATGGGAGTTAAGAATTAAGAGTTCTTTTAGTCGGCCTGCGGCCTTTGTAAAAGCGTCGCAAAGCGCCGAGCGAAGAATTAAGAATTAAGAGTTAAGAATTAACTCACAACCCATAACTCACAACCTATAACTCTTAACTCATAACTCATAACTCATAACTCACAACTAAAAAAGCGGTGTCGCTTTCCATATGGAAGCGACACCGCTTTTTAATTATTCCTCAGAGTAATCTAAGTTCCATGCGCTTTTCGCGTCAGCCACTCCCGGCTGCGACTCCTCGTCGGGATTACCTCCGGGGATGTTTTCCTGCGCTTCACCGCTGCCGCATATCATCTCAGAGATAGGGAGCAGTAATGTCTCCATTTCAGGTTTTATATAAGTATGTCTCATTGTTATATTCCTTTTATTATTTTACTGCTACCTTCTTGCCTCCGTGGATGTATATGCCGGCCTTATTAGGCTTTGCACCCAGTTTCACGCCATCGAGGGTGTACCATGCGTCAGCATCTGCCTTGTCGGCAGTGACAGTAGTCACACCGGTAGTCTCCTCTTCAGGGTCGAAGATTGAAATACCCTTGGCTGCTGCCCATCCAGAACCTTCAACGTAAGCACGGTAAGGAGGTACTACTGCACCCTCGTCAAGGTTGGCTGCATTCCAGAACTTGTCGTTGGCAATGTAGTAACCACTGTTGATGGTCTTACCAGTAAAGGTGCCACAGAGGTCGGTATCATTTGATGCACAGGCAGCGTAAACCTCAACGTTGGTCTCCTTGATGCTTACCTCGCCGCCGGTACCGTCATGGCGCAGTATCATACCTGTTCCGGCACTGACCTTCTGAGTCTCCTTGCTGAGTGTCATCACATCATCGTTGATGTCATCCACATAGTAGAAGTCGAATGGCTGGTAGCCCTCTTCCGTCTTGTCGGTCACGCTGCTTACCGTCACGTCAAACGGCAGACAGATGGTTCCCCACTTGGTAGTCATGGTGCGGCTGTATTCCGCCTCGGCAGCAGTGAAGTCATATTCAGAGTTGAATGGCATACCGTCAACGAGTGTCAGCTTGTCGGCGAAGTACTTGTTGTCCACCTTTGTCAGTTTGCCTTTCACATCGCCTACTGTGTAGTAAGGATTGACGGTGAACGGCTCTTCGGTTCTGTAACAGTTGAAATCTACATACTCCGTATATTTAAGTGCTATTTCGTTGCCTTCAGTATCAAACATTGCAACATTTGGCAGTTTGAGCGTGCTGTTTGCATGATATTGTATGCCACCGTTATAGCTTCCGCCCAGGAGAGTTATCTCCATTCCTGCTTCATTGTTGTAGATAGAATAGTCGCCTTTACCCTTCAGGTTGCCGCTCTGCATGGTCAGCGAACCGTTTACGGCATATACCACAATTGACGCGGTGTTGACGAGTGCGCCCTTCTTGTCCTCGCTGCTGTCGGTCACTGTAAGGTCCGTACCGTTCAGTTTCAGCACCCAAGAGCCCATGATTCCCAGCGTGTCGCCGTTGAGGTCGAGGGTGAATGCGCCATTGGTCAATGTTATGTATCCGTCTCCTGTTGGCAACGTGACGTTCTTCAGCAGTTTCAGCGTAGCATTGTCATCAGCAGTGCACTGCTGCGCTGCCGCAAAGGCTGCATTGATGTCTTTGTAGATTGTAATATTACCACCCTTAGTCAACGCCATCTTGTCGGAGCCAAGTTTTACCACTAAGGTATCTGCAATATTGCTCATTGCGAGGTGTCCGCTGGTGATATCAGTCATTTCCTCGTCAGTGCGCAGGTTATAGTATGAATAGTCAGGTGCAAGCAATGACTTGTCATAGGCTTTAACCCTGTAGCCGTATGTACTGTTCGACATGTACTTGCCGCCCTTGAGCGACACTGTCGGGGATGATGAATTAACATACAATGCCGGTGACGTGTTGCGGGCAATGAGGTTACCAGCAAGGACTGTGAGCGAACCGCCTGTAATGTTAACTGCATACGAGCCAGAATTAATCAGCGCACCATTTTGGCCTTCGCTGCTGTCTGTGATGGTCAGGTTGGCGTCGCTGACGAGTATTGTCTGGTTGTTACAGTTGCTGATGGTGTCACCGTTAAGGTCAAGGGTGAACGTACCGCTTGAAAGCGTGATGTATGCATTAGGACCATCCGGTATAGTGTAGTTCTTCATCAGTTTCAGCGTAGCATTGTCATCAGCTGTGCACTGCTGCGCTGCCGCAAATGCACTGTTGAAACTATAGTAGTTGGTATCTTCACCATTCTTCGTCAGCACTGCTTTGAGTGAACCTTGCTTTACCACTAAGGTATCAGTGGATTGTTCTGCGTATATAGGCTGATAGGTATAGTCATCCAGTTCCTTGCTCGTGTGAAGGTTGTAGTAAGAGTAGCCAGGTGCCAATGCAGACTTGTCAGGTGTATAAAGGCGGGAAGTTCCACTCGTCACATAGTACTTACCGCCGCTGATGGCGAGAGAATCACATGACGATGATGTCTGTACGGCAAAGCCATCACCACCTATAAAGGTACCACCTGTGATGATGAGCGAACCACTTGTGGCATTCACTCCATGCGCTCCTAAGTTCTTAATCGTACCCGTCTGACCTTCGCTACTATCGGTGATGGTCAGGTTGGCACCGCTTACAAGTATTGTCTGGCTGTTATAATTGCTGATGGTGTCGCCGTTAAGGTCAAGGGTGAACGTACCGCTTGAAAGCGTGATGTATGCATTATAACCATCCGGTATAGTGCGGTTCTTCATCAGTTTCAGCGTAGCATTGTCAGAGGCAGTGCACTGCTGCGCTGCCGCAAAGGCACTGTTGAAGTCTCTGTAGGTTGTCACCTCATCGCCCTTTGTCAGCACTGCTTTGACTGATGCCTGTTTCACGATAACGGTATCAGTGGATTGTTCTACGTATATCGGCTGATTGGTATAGTCTTCCAGTTCCTTGCCCGTGCGAAGGTTGTAGTAAGAGTAGCCTGGTGCCAATGCAGACTTGCCTGGTGTATAAAAGCGGGAAGTTTCATTCGTCACATAATACTTACCGCCGCTGATGGCGAGAGAATCACATGATGATGATGTATGTACGGCATAG
Organism: Prevotellaceae bacterium UBA3849; assembly: GCA_002392645.1. Lineage (GTDB taxonomy): Bacteria > Bacteroidota > Bacteroidia > Bacteroidales > Bacteroidaceae > Prevotella. Next base: position 21,379 of record DGHL01000016.1, on the reverse strand, counting down.
CCACCACTACCTATAAAGGTACCACTTGTGATGATGAGTGAACCACTTTGGGCATCCACAGCAAACGCTCCTGAGTTTTTAATCATACCCGTCTGTCCTTCGCTACTGTCAGTGATAGTCAGGTTAGCACCGCTGACGAGTATTGTTGTCTGATTGGTGTTGCTGATAGTGTTGCCGTTGAGGTCGAGGGTGAACGTACCGCTTGAGAACGTGATGTATCCCTCGCTTGAAGGCATCGTACGGTTATTCATCAGTTTCAGTGTGGCATTGTCATCAGCTGTGCACTGCTGCGCTGCCTCAAAGGCACTGTTGAAGCTATAGTAGTTAGTGTTTTCGCCATTCTTCGTCAGCACTGCTTTGACTGATGCCTGTTTCACGATAACGGTATCAGTGGATTGTTCTACGTATATCGGCTGATAGGTATAGTCATCCAGTTCCTTGCCTGTGCGAAGGTTGTAGTAAGAGTAGCCTGGTGCCAATGCTGACTTGCCAGATGTATAAAGGCGGGAAGTTCCACTCGTTGCATAGTACTTACCGCCGCTGATGGCGAGAGGTGTACATAAAGGTGTAGTCTGCACGGCAAAGCCACTACCTATAAAGGTACCACCTGTGATGGTCAGCGAACCACTTTGGGCATTTACTCCATATGAACCGCCGTTGATTACGGCTCCTGTGCCGTTTGCACTGCTGTCGTGGATGGTCACGTTGCCGCCGTCAACGAGTATTACCTGAGAGTTGGTAGTAGTCAGCGTGTCGCCGTTGAGGTCGAGCGTCAGCGTACCATTGCTGATTGTCAGATATGCATCAGAACCTGTCATCATAACCTTAGGAGCCACAAGGCGCGCAGCACAAGTGTTGCCCTCGTTGGTGTACTTAGCCACATATAGTGCGTTGCCATAGTTTGCAATGTCGAATGTCAGCACGCCGTCTATTGTCTGGCTTTCAGGTGTCTGGTATGCACCGCAGGCCTTACAGATACCGTTGTCATACACATGGTCGTGGTTTGGCTCGGTGTGCAGATAGTGGTTGGCATACTGCAGCGAGTCGTCGAAACACATATAGCCTTTCCATACAAAACGCCACATAGATGGACTTGGGAAAGCCTCGGCAGGCGCATAATCATTGCCCAGGAACTGGCCCCATACAGAGGTTTCGTCCACCTTCTCGCCGTTGAGCAGCCATGCCACGTCACCGCTGGCAAACTGCTCAGCGGTCTTGCTGATTACAGTAGGATGTTCTGTCTCATGCTGGTCTGCCACATCGCTGAGGTAGTAGCAGTTGGCAAGGGTGCCTCCATTATATCCCACTACGTTGCCGTATCTTTCCGCATCAGTTGTTTCAGCCTTCACCGTGGCACGGCTATAGCAATTCTTAACAACACCGTTGTCGGCATTGAAACCTACTAAACCACCAACATTGTTGTTTCCCTTCACAGTGGCAAGGCTGAGGCTGTTCTCCACGGTGCCGGCATTATAAGCCACAATGCCGCCGACTATATTGTCTCCTTCAAAATAACTGTCTTCGATGCCAACATTAGTGATTGTACCATCGTTGTGGAAGAAAAGTCCCGCATAACTGTTGGCAGACACGCAGTACAGACCTTTTATTGTGCTACCACATCCATTGAATGTGCCACGGTAGCTGTTTATCGGAGTCCACGCAAGGAAGTTGCTGCCGTCGCCGTTCAGCTCTCCCTCGTCGGTCAGGACGTTGCTATTCACAATTAGGTCGCCACACACTCTGGCATTAAATGGATAGCCTTCATCAGAAGAAGTTCCATTGCTGGCCTTGTCAGCAAACCAGTAGAGCTGGCCGACATTATAAATATAGAAGAAGTTCTCCTCTTCGTCGTATTCTGCAGGCTCATATATGTTGTATAGGGTCTTGTTACATACGGCGCACTGACCGAATCCGTTGTTGTCGTAATTGCCAGTAAACTCATGTTGCGATGGATCAGCAGGAATCACCCAGCTGTTTTCCTCCACCTCGTTCTCGGCGGCGGCATCGCTGAAGTAATGGTGGCAGATGCTGCACTCGTAGTAAAGTGTGTTGCCGTCATAACCGCAGTTATTATGCGCAGCTGCATGCTCTATCAATTGGTGGGGGCAGGCACCGGCAGGGATAATCCACTCACCATCGGCATACTCCTCGATGCCATACTCATCCTTGAAATACTTCTGGCAGTGCGTAGTGCAGTACCAGTATTCATAGTTGCCGGCGGTAGTGGCGGTAGGTGCCACTGCCTCATGGTGTTCCATGACGTGGTCAGATGTCTTTATCTGGAACTGTGCGGCGGCACGCACATCAGTATCACTGTATATTGGCCTCTCATCGTCAATATCAGCATAAGAGCTGTAATCATCACTCAATCTATAAAGGCTTTTACCATCACTAACTCCATATTTCAGACCGCTAGTCCATGATGATGACTTGCGGCATACCACTACGACGAGATTCTTCTCGCCGCTGTAGTCAAACGGTGTGCTGAGCGTCATGGTTTCCCATCCGGAGGCCGAGCCTATGGTGACATCGGTACCCGAATATACCAGCTGCATTCCAGTGCTTGTAAACGCACTGGAGGTGCTTAGCTGGGTAAGGTCGGTCTCGCCCATGTAGATTTTCAACTCAGAGCAGTTGAACTCATAAGCGTTGCTAACATAGAACGCAATACTCTGAATAATGCCTTTTTTGCCGATTTCATCGGCAGTGTAGAGCATCTGCGAGGTACTGTTCTTGAAGTAGTTGCCATAGGGAACTTGATAACTCGATGACGTTCCCTCGCCAACAGTAACAGTTTCCACCGCTGCCCGCATAATCTGCGGGCTGAACACCATCATGACTGTTGCCATGAGCAGTGTGAGAAAAAAGTTTCTTTGTTGCATTTGTTGTTTGTTATTTGTTGTTTGGTATATATTATCCTTTTAGCTATCTTTAGCTATCTTGTCATGACATCCTCTGCCGCATTGGTTGCCGACTCTATGGCGTTGCCGTATTCGGCTACGGAGTAGAACAAGAAGCAGAAGACGCAGATGCCTGCCGCCATGAGTGCAGTGAAAGGCATGATGTCATGAGGGAAGCATGCCGTGATGACTATGCTGCCTATGCCGAATCCCACGATGAGATGGCAGCCTATGACGAAAGAGTGGTGGCTGGCAAGCACCGTGCGCTTGGTCTCTAATGTCCACCACTTAGGCGCACCGTCGTTTACCGGCATCTGCTCAAGGCTGCGACGCACGGAGAAGTAGGTGCGGTAGAAGGTGTATGTTATAAACAGGGCATGTGCGAAGAACACACTGAAGGTGCATGTAAGTATGAACATTTCATTAGGCACGATGCGCATCTCATAGTTGGCCACTGCCGTCCAGTAACAGATAAGTCCGAATGCGAGAATGGCGAGGTCGCGCACAACTATCTTTTTCGTAAGGTACTGGGGACGCATCAGTGAGATATGGCTCCAACCGAAGAGCACGCCGCCTGCATGGAAGTATGACACTGAGAGCGCCGACGCCACCACGGGACATGTCGTGCGCAGCTGGTAATAGGCATGTATGCAGAAACCTATGCCGAAGATGACATAGTTAAGGGCTATGAAGCGTCGTGAGCTCAAGTACACGTTGTAGTTGCGATACATATAGTTATTATGCAGCAATACGAAGGCAATCATGATGTTGACCGCTCCCGCAAGATATAACACTGTCTGATAAAGCTGAAGTTCCATCTTATTATGAGTAATTCATGAATTCGTCTGCAAAGGTACGAAATATTTATCAAACGAGGTGTGTAATTTTCAACAATGGTGTGTAATTTTCAACAATCAGGTGTGTAAATTTACGAAATTTACACACCATTTTTCTTTCATATTTCAAAGAAAAACAGTACCTTTGCAGAAGTTTACACAGAATTTAGGTAAATTTAGGTAAAAGGAGAAATCTTCTATAATGGGAAATATGCAATTAACGGCCATCGTGCTGATGACACTACTGACGCTAAAGCTACTGTTGCTGCCTGTAAGGGTGGCAACGGATGTCGTCTTGAACAGGGCGCGCTGGCTGATGGTGGTGAGCACGGCGTTGCTCGGAGTGCAGTTCCTTTTACAACTATCATTAGGTTTGCGTGCGCTGGGTGTGACTCAGGCGGTGATGGTAAACCTTATATTCTTCATTCCATGCTCATGGCTGGTGTCGCTGGCAGTGCTTTACCTGCAGCAACAGGGACGCATCAGCAAGGTTGACAAATACATGGGATTGGTTGTATGGATAGTGATACTCGCCATACTCGGCATTGCTGCAAGCATAGACGGCAAGCCGCTGATGACATATTCCGACGAGCTATACCACGCAGAAATAATATCGTCATGCATCTATGCCTGCATGCAGGGGTACTATGCCTACAGGCAAACCACCAACCTGCGCGCCATGAGCAATGCCCTGCACAATTACTTTGACCGCAACCAAGACAGCATGCTGAGGTGGATGCAGATGAGCGTCGTCATACTTGTGGTGCTGGCATTGATGGTACCGGCACTTATTTTCATACACAGTTGGTGGCTGGCGGTGTTCGGAGCGTTTTTCATCTTTGGCCTGTTCTATCTCGTTGACAGCTTCTGCAGCTATGCCGTTAGTTCGGCACCGGCAAAGATGAGAGAGGCAGAACGTAGCGAGGAACTCGCCGCTACAGCCGTTCACAGCGAAGAAAACGAGGAAGAGCAAAGGGAGTTGATGAAGAGGGTGGAATACCTCGTGGAGCAATGGCTTGAGAAAGGCAAGTACCTGAAAAACGGCATGAAGCTGCCTAACGCCGCCATGAGCATAGGCATACCACAGTATCAGCTATCTGCCTGGCTCCGCAACAAGAACATGAAGTACAGTGAGTGGATGACCACACTGCGCATAGAGGAGGCAAAGCGCATACTGGCTACACACACCGACTGGAGCAACGAGACCATAGCACAGCACTGCGGATTCAACGACCGCAGCTATTTCCATAAGAAGTTCAAGGAAGTGACCGGCATGTCGCCAGCCGATTTCCAGGCAAGCTTAGGGATGACTAACGAAGACTAACGACTAACAAAAATACGTGTAATATATGAAGAATACCTTGTTATATATGTTGCTGGCCATGACAATACTCTCATGCAGCAACAAGCAGAAACAAGTCATTGCGAATGATGACGAACCGATACTCGTAGGCCCGACCTTCAGCGAGGACTCTGCATTGGCATACTGTGCAAAGCAGTGCGAGTTTGGCCCGCGCACCATGAACAGCGAGGCACATGAGAAGTGTGGCGAGTGGATTATGGGCAAGTTCAGGCAGTATGGCTGCGACGTCACCACGCAGAAGGCAGACCTTAAAGGCTGGGACGGCACCACCCTGCGCTCCACCAACATCATAGCAAGCATCAACAAGGAGGCAAAGCGCCGCCTGTTGATATGCGCACACTGGGACTGCCGTCCGTGGGCAGACAACGACCCTGACTCTACCAACTGGCGCAAGCCTGTGATGGCAGCCAACGATGGTGCCAGCGGCGTCGGCGTGATGATAGAGCTGGCACGCATAATACAGGCAGACACTGCGAAACTGCCATACGGCATAGACTTCGTATGCTTTGACGCAGAAGACTACGGCACACCGCAATGGTCGGGTATAGAAGATGAAAAATCATGGGCACTGGGTGCACAGCATTTTGCAAAGAACCTGCCTGCAGCCTACGAGCACGGCATACTGCTCGACATGGTAGGCGGACAGGGAGCATGCTTCTATCAGGAAGGATTCTCAAAGCACTATGCACAGAGTATCGTCGATGCCGTATGGCAGTCGGCTGAGGATGCAGGCTATGGCTCATTCTTTACACGCCAGCCTGGCGGCACCATCACCGATGACCACAAGCCATTGATAGATGCAGGCATACCTACCATCGACATCATACCATACTATCCCGACTGTGAGCAGAGCTGCTTCGGCCCTACGTGGCACACCATAAACGATGACATGCAGCACCTTGACAAGGCTACGCTGAAAGCCGTGGGCCAAACCGTAATACAGTATCTCTTTACAAGATGACGCAGACGACAGCTTGCATAACGCTATCCATGCTTGCAGCCGGCCGACTGGGGCTCAACGATGCCAAGGCGCTGCACGACATGGCAGGGTCGGCAACTGCCGTACTTGAAAACCGCAACGACATACGCAGCTTTGCTCCCGAAGCCTCAGACCGCCTTTGCGAGATAATGAAGCAGGACATCACGGATGTATGCAGTCGGGCAGAGGAAGAAGAACGGTGGTGTAACGACCATGGCATTAAGATACTATGCATTGACGATGCCGACTATCCCAGTCGCCTGAAGCATTGCGCCGATGCGCCGCTGGTGCTTTACGTGCGTGGCGATGCAAACCTTAACGCCTCACATGCCATCGACATCGTAGGCACACGACAGTGCACGCCCTACGGTCGTGACGTGATAGACAAGATAATAGGCGACCTCGCCACGTTATGCCCAGGCATAACCATAAACAGCGGTCTGGCATACGGCGTTGACATAGCAGCACACCGTGCCGCACTGCAGCACAGTCTTCCTACCGTAGGCGTGGTGGCACACGGGCATGACACGCTGTACCCTGCGCTGCACAAGAAAGAGGCAAGCGAGATGATAAACAACGGCGGAGCCGTAATAACCGAGTATCCACGCGGCACTCGTCCGGAGGCGCGCAACTTCCTGCAGCGCAACCGCATCATTGCCGGCATCAGCGATGCCACCATAGTCATTGAGAGCGCATCGCACGGCGGCGGACTGGTTACTGCCCGCATAGCCCTGGACTACGGGCGCGAGGTGTTTGCCGTTCCCGGTCCTGTCAATGCGGAATACAGCAAGGGCTGCAACAACCTCATACGCGACAACAAGGCCCAGCTGATAACCTCAGCACAGGACATCGTCAACGTCATGGGATGGCAGCATGCCGAGGAACTGCAGAAGGCAAGGCAGGCAGGCATAAGTCGCAGTATGTTTGCAGAGGAGACACTTACGGATGGTGAGCGCCTTATGGTGAGATTCCTGCGTGAGCATGGCGACAGTCAGGTTAATGACATGGCGGCGCAGACGGGCATGTCTATCAGTACAATTAATTCTGCCCTCTTCTCGCTTGAGATGCAGGGGATAGTGAAACCCTTGTCGGGAAACTTCTATCACCTTATAGGTTAGCAGTAAAAGATATAAACAAGTGTTGGTTCTTTTCATTGTCAGACAATAGCCCTGTAACTATAATTTTTGCGAACAAATGGAACCATGGTCTGAAACGCAAAATAGAAGGGAAAAGTAAGCCTTTGGTGCAAGGATTATGATGAAAAATGTGTTCTGTGCTGTAATATAGACAGCTTTCGCGTCGCTTTTTCTTCGTTTTTTAGTGAAAAGTGAGTGCTTTTAAGCGGTAAAAGCTATCAGGTTATGAGGTAAAAGCTATCGAATTACATTGTAAAAGCTATCAAATTATAATTCGCGGGAATTGCAATGAAAGTCTGTTTTTGTGCAAAGCTCTGAGATACAGTGTAATACAAAATATTTAAAATTTGGGCGTTTTTCGGAGAAAAAATGAGTTTCGTGATTTTGAAGGGCAGGAAAGTGGATTTAAATACGAAGAGGTAATAAAAAAAGAGGTGAAAAAATCACCTCTTCTTGCATAGTTGGCAGTTGCCGCATCCGTCGCGGCAACAGCTCTTCCTGCCACTGCCGCTGCGCATGGTGCGCATGGCGGCGAGGGCAAGAAGTATTATGACTGCCAGAAGTATGTATGATATAAGGTTCATTCTCTTCTATCAGAATATTGCTATGGATATGTTATATACGGCGTATGCCACGATGTAGGCAATGACGCACTGGCTTATTACCACCGTTATGGCATCGCGGTTACCCAGTTCCCTGCGTATGCTGGCAATGGCAGCGGCACAAGGGGTGTAGAGCAGGCAGAACACCATGAGCGAAAGACTGCTGCTGGTAGTCAGTACGGTGCTTAGTGCATTGGTAGTGCCGCCCATCAGTACGGTGATGGTGCTTACCACGCTCTCCTTGGCAAGGAAACCGCCTACGAGAGACGTTGCTATGCGCCAGTCGCCGAAGCCAAGAGGTGAGAACAGCGGTGCAACGTATGAGGCTATCATGCCAAGCATGCTTTCAGCCTGGTCGTCAACCATCTGCAGGTGGAACGAGAAGCTCTGCATGAACCATATAATGATGGTGGCAAGGAATATCACCGTGAAGGCGCGCTGAAGGAAGTCGCGGGTCTTCTCCCACAGCAGCATCAGCGTGGTGCGTGCCGATGGCAGGCGATAGTTTGGCAGCTCCATGACGAACGGCACCGCCTCGCCCTTGAATACCGTGCGCTTGAGTATCAGTGCCGTGATGATGCCTATTATGATGCCCAGCAGATATAGTCCGCACATTACCCAGGCGGCATTATCAGGGAAGAATACGGCGCAGAAGAATGCGTAGATAGGCAGTTTTGCCGTGCACGACATGAACGGGGTGAGCATGACGGTAAGACGGCGGTCGCGCTCAGAAGGCAGCGTGCGGCTCGACATGACGGCTGGCACGGAGCAGCCGAAGCCCATCAGCAGCGGCACGATGCTACGGCCTGACAGACCGAGCTTACGCAGCATCTTATCGACTACGAAGGCTATGCGTGCCATGTAGCCGGTATCTTCAAGCATGCTGAGGAAGAAGAACAGTACCACGATGATTGGCACGAAGGATGCCACGGAACCGCAGCCTGCATAGATGCCGTCGAGTATGAGCGACTGTACCACGCCGTCAACCTTCCATGACTCGAGTACCTCGCGCGATGCGTCGGTAAACCACTCGATAGCTTCCTCAAGCAACTCCTGACCGGTGCCGCCGATTACGTCGAAGGTAAGCCAGAAGATAACCGCCATGATGACTGCAAAGGCAGGGATGGCTGTCCATTTGCCGGTGAGAAGGCGGTCTATCCTGCGTGAGCGCACTGCCTCCTTGCTCTCCTTAGGATGCACTACGGTCTGGCTGCACAGTTTATCGATGAAGCTGAAGCGCATGTCGGCTATGGCGGCAGCACGGTCCAGTCCGCGCTCTTCCTCCATCTGGCAGAGTATATGCTCAATGGTCTCCTTCTCATTCTGTGACAGAGAGAGGGCATTTTCTACGAGTTCGTCGCCTTCTACGAGCTTTGCCGTGGCGAAGCGCACTGGTATGCCGGCGCGCTCTGCATGGTCCTCTATAAGGTGCATTATGGCGTGCAGGCAGCGGTGTACTGCACCGCCGTGGTCTTCAGGTGAACAGAAGTCCTGACGTGCAGGTGCCTCCTGGTATTTCGCTATGTGCATGGCATGGTTCACGAGCTCGTCAACGCCTTCGTTCTTGGATGCTGCGATAGGCACTACTGGGATGCCGAGCAGTCGCTCCATCTCGTTCACGCGCACCGTGCCGCCGTTGCCTTCCATCTCGTCCATCATGTTTAGGGCAAGCACCATTGGTATGCCCAGTTCCATGAGTTGCATGGTAAGGTATAGGTTACGTTCTATGTTGGTGGAGTCCACCACGTTTATTATGCAGTGAGGCGGCTTGTTGTTGTTGCCGCAGAGCACGAACTCGCGGCTTACCACTTCCTCACTGGTGTATGGTGACAGACTGTATATGCCTGGCAGGTCGGTAATCTCGGTGTTGCGTGTGCCGCGTATGGCTCCGCTCTTCTTGTCAACGGTGACGCCGGGGAAGTTGCCTACATGCTGGTTGGCACCCGTAAGCTGGTTGAACAAGGTAGTCTTGCCGCAGTTCTGATTGCCTGCCAGTGCGAATGATATCTTCATGCCCTCGGGCAGTGGGTTCTCGTGTGTAGGGTCGTGGTAGCGTCCACCTTCACCAAGTCCTGGGTGGGTGTCAGCCTCCTGTCCTCTCTCCGATGACGCTGAAGCACTGTGAGAGACATTCTTGGCAGTGTCATCGGTAGTGCTGCCGCCTTCAGGTGCTGGTGCCTTGCCTGTATTTGTGGCATTCTGCACGTCATAGGCGGCGGTAATCTCTATCTCCTTAGCCTCTGCAAGTCGCAGGGTCAGTGTGTAGCCACGCAGCTCAAGCTGCATAGGGTCGCCCATAGGGGCATATTTCTTTAATGTGACGACAGTGCCGGGAATCATTCCCATGTCGAGAAAGTGCTGCCTGAGCGCTCCCTCGCCTCCTACTGCCTTGATGATAGCTGAGTGTCCAATCTGTAATTCGTTGAGTGTCATCTGCGTGTTAATTTTATTTTCATCTGCAAAATTACAACTATTATTTTGCAATTCAGTTGCAATGCAACCTAAAAGAGATGAAAATACCTAAAAATGATGATATATTAGTGGGACATGGAAAACACTATGTAGTGGAGATGCAGAGAAGGGGCACTCCACAAACGTGGAGTGCCCCTTGAACTTTATCTAAGAGTTTTGATTACTCATTGTTGTGGTCTGGACGTGGACGACGCTCTCCGCGCTCTGGACGTGGACGGCGTGGACGACGCTCACGCTCCTCATAGCCTTCTGGCTTCTCAAGGAGAACCTTGCGTGAGAGTTTGTACTTGCCGGTCTTGTCGTCGATTTCCATGAGCTTCACCTTGATGGTGTCGCCTTCCTTGATGCCGGCTTCCTCAACAGTCTCAAGACGCTTCCAGTCAATCTCAGAGATGTGGAGCAGACCGTCCTTGCCTGGGAGGATCTCAACGAAGCATCCGTAAGGCATCACTGAACGTACGGTGCCTTCATATACTTCGCCTACCTCAGGCACTGCGACGATACCCTTGATCTTTGCGAGGGCTGCGTCGATGGCTGCCTTGTCAGGAGCTGATACCTGCACCTTGCCTACACCGTCTTCCTCATCGATGGTGATGGTGGTGTTGGTGTCTTCCTGTATCTGCTGGATGATCTTACCGCCAGGACCGATAACGGCACCGATGAACTCCTTAGGAATCTCAATCTGTACGATGCGTGGTACATGTGGCTTGAGGTCTGGACGTGGCTCGGCAATGGTGTCGGTGATACATTTGAGGATGTGCTCACGGCCTGCCTTTGCCTGCATGAGTGCCTTCTCAAGGATTTCGTATGAAAGTCCGTCACACTTGATATCCATCTGTGTAGCGGTCAGACCGTCCTTGGTACCTGTGGTCTTGAAGTCCATGTCGCCAAGGTGGTCCTCGTCACCGAGAATATCAGAGAGCACTGCATACTTCTCCTCGCCTGGGTTCTTGATAAGACCCATTGCGATACCTGATACAGGCTTCTTCATTGGAACGCCGGCGTCCATCAGTGCGAGTGTGCCTGCACATACGGTAGCCATTGATGATGAGCCGTTAGACTCGAGAATCTGGCTTACCAGACGTACGGTGTATGGGAAGTCTGCAGGAATCTGTCCCTTAAGACCACGCCATGCAAGGTGGCCGTGACCAATCTCACGACG
>DGHL01000016.1:5049-9878 GCA_002392645.1 Prevotellaceae bacterium UBA3849 | reverse complement strand
GACGGCCTACGCCGCGCTGTGCCTTAGCCTCACCTGTACAGAATGGAGGGAAGTTATAGTGCAGCAGGAAACGCTGGTATGAGCGCTCCAACACGTCGTCAACGAGTTTCTCGTCGAGTTTTGTGCCAAGTGTACATGTAGAGAGTGACTGTGTTTCACCACGTGTGAAGATTGCTGAGCCGTGAGGCATTGGCAGTGGTGATACCTCGCACCATATTGGGCGGATGTCGGTGGTCTTACGACCGTCAAGGCGTATGCCCTCGTCGAGTATGCAACGGCGCATTGCGTCGCGCTCTACGTCGTGATAGTATTTGTCGCAGAGAGCATACTTCTCTTCCAATTCGTCCTCGGTGAGGTCGGTGTGGGCAGCAGCATACTTCTCCTTGAACTCGGTGATGATAGCCTCGAAAGCCTCTGCGCGAGCCTGCTTCTCAAGAGCCTGCTTAACAACGTCGTAAGCCTTCTGGTAGCACTCTGTCTTGACCTGCTCCTTCAGTTCGTCGTCATTTACCTCATGACAATACTCGCGCTTCTTGTCGGTGCCGAGCTCCTTCATCAGCTCAACCTGCAGCTGACACATAGGCTTGATAGCCTCGTGGGCAGCCTTCAGGGCGTTGAGAAGGTCAACCTCCTGCACTTCCTTCATCTCGCCTTCAACCATCATGATGTTCTCAGCTGTTGCACCTACCATGAGGTCCATATCAGCATCTGCCATCTGCTCCTTGGTAGGGTTGATGACGTACTCGCCGTTGATGCGAGCTACGCGAACCTCAGAGATTGGGCACTCGAATGGAATATCGGAACATGCCAATGCGCATGATGCAGCGAAACCGGCAAGGGCATCAGGCTGATCTACGCCGTCGGCACTGAAGAGTATTACATTAACATAGACTTCGGCATGATAGTCACTTGGGAAGAGTGGGCGAAGGGCGCGGTCAACAAGTCGGCAAGTAAGGATTTCATCATCGTTTGCCTTACCCTCGCGCTTTGTAAAGCCACCTGGGAAGCGACCTGCGGCAGCGTACTGCTCGCGATATTCTACCTGCAGTGGCATGAAGTCCGTGCCTGGCACTGCGTCTTTTGCGGCACAAACTGTGGCGAGCAGCACGGTGTTACCCATACGAAGGGTACATGAACCGTCGGCCTGCTTAGCCAGCTTTCCGGTTTCAATGGTGATGGTACGTCCATCAGGCAGTGAAACGGTCTTTGTAATTACGTTCATCTAAAAAAATTTTCTTTATTGTTTTTACTGTTCATCTTAAGGCTCGGCACCTTGCTCCGCCCGCATACTTATTGTTTGTATAAAAAAAATAAATCGTGCAAAGATACTCATAATTAGCGGGATAGGCAAATTATTTAACATACTTTATACAAAAAACGGAGACTGACAGAGTTTTGTAGTCTGTAAGTCTCCGAATGTATTATAATATAGTGTAAAATGTATTGTTATCAGAACTTGAACATATCGTCGATTGTCAGCAGGCCTTCGTGCTGAGCGGTAAACTCTGCTGCGAGCACTGCACCGAGTGCAAATCCCTGACGTGAGTGTGCGTCATGGGTGATGGTTATCTGGTCTGCCTCACTGTTCCATGTGATAGAATGTATGCCTGGCACCTCATCCTTGCGCACTGAGTGTATGGTCAGCTTGTTCTTATCAGTACCTTCTGCCGGCACTACGGTTCCGTCTGGCTGTGTGAGCGTACCCATCTGCCAGTCGGTCTTGCGGTCAAGGTTTGCGACAATCTGCTCGGCAAGTGTGATGCCGGTGCCTGATGGATGGTCAAGTTTGTGAACGTGATGAACCTCCGTCTCCTCAACATCATACTGTGGGAAGGAGTTCATGATCTTTGCAAGATACTTGTTGACTGCTGAGAATATAGCTACGCCGATGGAATAGTTAGATGCCCAGAAGAGGGTCTTGCCATTCTTCTCACACTGCTGGCGCACGTCATCGCCGTGCTCTTTCAACCAGCCTGTAGAACCACTGACAACCTTCACTCCCTTCTCCCATGCCTTGAGGTAGTTGTTGTATGCCACCATAGGGGCGGTGAACTCTATCGCTACATCGGCAGAGGCGAACTCAGGTGAGTCGAAGTCCTGCTGGTTGTCAATATCGATGATGCTTACTATCTCGTGGCCACGTGACAGGGCAATCTGCTCGATCATCTTGCCCATCTTGCCGTATCCTATAAGTGCTATCTTCATATTTTGTCCCACCTCTGCCCTCACCGTATGGGGAGGGAGCACTGACCGTCGTGGGGTTGGCGGTTTATAATGTTTGTCGTTATTATTGTTCTTGGTAAGCCTGGGCTTCTGCCTCGGCTATGATATCCTCGCGTGACTTCTCTGCCGGCTTGGTATTCACGTCATCGAGATTGAGATCGTCGATGTGCTGTTCTATCTCTGTCAGTGCATCATTGTCGGTATCTTCATGATGCTCTATTACGATGTCGTCAGCCTCGGCTGTAACGTCAGGTGCCACACTGACAGGGGTCTCTTCCATCTTGGTACGCTCTGTCTTTGCCGCAAACACCATGTCGAGGAACTTGCCGTCGCCGCGAAGCTTTTTCAGTGTCTCTTCGCTGGCGCGCTGCTGGCTCTCCTTCTTTGAGAAGCCCTCTGCGGTGCATCCATCAACGCCTTCAAGGACAACGGTATATATAAAGGTGGGTGATCCGTTCTTGTCCATTGACTGTTCTTCAAGGCGGAAATCGATGTTTACGCGGTTCTTTTGAGTCCACTCAAGAATCTTAGACTTGAAGTTGACCTCCTTGTATGCTACCTTGTCAACGTTGAGGTATTTGCCCATCACCCTGTGCTCCCAGAACTGCATGCATGCAGCATATCCACGGTCAAGGTATACAGCTCCTACGAGAGCCTCGAAGGCATTGCCGCCCATGTAGTTGTTGTGCATGGATGAGCGTCCGCTTGCCATGATGAGTTTGCTTATGCCCATCTCCTTGGCGAGCCTGCCGAGAGTCTCGCGCTGTACCATCTTTGAACGTGCGTTGGTAAGGAAACCTTCTGGTTTGCCAGGGAAGCGACGATATACTATATAGCCTACCACCGCGTCGAGGATGGCGTCGCCCAGGAATTCAAGTCGCTCGTTATTGAGCTGTTTCCCGAGTCTGCTCTTCTTGTCGCGCTGGTTGCCCTTCTTGCCTTTCTTGCCGTATTTCTCGTCCTTGCGGCTGTTACCACCTTTGTTCTTGCCTTCCAGCACCTTCAGCTCTTCGGCCGTAGCGCGGTGGCCGAGGCTTTTGTGCATCAGCGCCACCTTGTAGTAGGTGATTTTTCGTGGGTAGAAGCCGAGTATGTCGTACAATGCAGAATAAAGCTCCTTATCCTTGCGGAAAGGGAGCTTTATCCTGTCAATAAGGTTATTCAGCATACTTCTTGAATATTACGCAGGCGTTGTGTCCGCCGAAACCGAATGTGTTGCTCAGTGCGGCGCGCACCTCACGCTTCTGCGCCTTGTTGAATGTGAAGTTCATGTTGTAGTCTATCTCTGGGTCATTGTCACCTTCCTCGTGGTTGATTGTAGGTGGAATGATGTCCTCCTGCACTGCCTTCACGCATGCCATTGCCTCTACGGCTCCGGCAGCACCGAGCAGGTGACCTGTCATAGACTTCGTAGATGATATGTTGAGTTTGTAAGCCCAATCGCCGAAGAGAGCCTTGATAGCCTTTGCCTCAGAGATATCACCTACAGGTGTTGATGTGCCGTGAACGTTGATGTAGTCGATGTCTTCTGGCTGCATCTCTGCATCTCGCAAAGCCTCCTTCATTACGAGGATGGCTCCCAGACCTTCTGGGTGTGATGCGGTGATGTGGTAAGCGTCTGCGCTCATGCCTGCACCTACCATCTCGCAGTATATCTTTGCTCCGCGAGCCTTAGCGTGCTCCAGTTCCTCAAGTATGAGGCATGCAGAGCCTTCACCCATTACGAAGCCATCGCGGCTTGCAGAGAATGGACGGCTTGCCTTCTGAGGCTCGTCGTTGCGTGTTGACAATGCGTGCATTGAGCAGAAACCGCCCAGACCTGGGTCTGTGATGACAGCTTCAGAACCACCAGCCACCATTATGTTAGCCTTACCGAGACGTATGAGGTTGAATGCATCAGCCAATGCGTTGGTAGATGATGCACATGCACTTGTGGTAGCGTAGTTTGGTCCGTGGAAGCCATAGCGTATAGATATCTGTCCTGGTGCTATGTCACCGATCATCTTAGGAATAAAGAAAGGTCCGAACTTAGGAGCGTCCTTGTGCTCAGAATAATACTCCAGTTCCTCCTGCATGGTGCGGAGACCTCCGATACCTACGCCATATACGACGCCGATACGATCTTTGTCGACAGTCTCAAGGTCCATGCCAGAATCCTTGATAGCCATGTCGGCGCCAGCAACCGCCATCTGGCAGAACTTATCCATTTTGCGAGCCTCTTTGCGGTCGATCCACTGTGTTGGGTCAAAGTCTTTCACCTCACATGCTATCTGTGTCTTGTAGCGTGAAGCATCCATCTGCTTTATGATGTCGCAACCGCTAACGCCGGCGAGCATGTTCTTCCAGGTCTCCTCCGCAGAGAGTCCAAGCGGTGTGACGGCACCCATGCCAGTCACCACTACTCTTTTTAATTCCATAGTTTTTTAGGTTTTTATTGTTTATAGCTGCTATAGTTGCTATATATACTATAGGTACTATAGAAATTCCTTGTAAATAAAAAGAAAAAGGTGATGGTAGGGCGAACGAAGTCGCGACCCACCATCACCCATTGTATCATACGGTAAGACGCATGAGCAAGTGTGATTACTTGCCAGCGTTCTCGATGT
>DGHL01000016.1:0-4975 GCA_002392645.1 Prevotellaceae bacterium UBA3849 | reverse complement strand
CAGTCTGGATCTTCTCTGCGTCAGAATCAGGTATTGTTACACCGAACTCCTTCTCAAGCTCCATGATGAGCTCTACTGTGTCCAGAGAGTCAGCACCAAGGTCATTAGTGAAGCTTGCCTCGTTCTTTACCTCTGCTGCGTCCACACCCAGCTTGTCAACGATGATCTCTACTACTTTTGATTGAATTTCAGACATGATGTTTTTAATTTAAATTGTTGTTAATTGTCTATTTCTTATTTAGTTTTACGTTTGAGGGGATTATCCCCTTAAAACGAAATTCGACTGCAAAATTACTCCTTTTATTTGTATTGACCAAATATTTTTGATAAAAAAGATGTTTTTCTGCACATTTGGTTGCATTCTGTGCATTATTTTTTACGTTTTCTTGGCTTTTGTCAATTGTATTTTGCAATTAACGAGGGTAATTTTCGGATATATCAGCGTAATTTGTCCAAAGCGCATTTGATTGCATCTGCGTCTTCGTTGACTACGCGGAAATATTCCGACATGCTCCACAAGTCTCGCGCTATGAGAGCCTTAAGTTGCATGGAGAGGTACTTGTTAGTTTGTTGCAGTTCGTCGTCATCCTTTGGTTCTACGCCTTGTTTTTTTCCTTCGGCATAGATGTCGTCGAGTAATGACTGTGGCACCTGGTATTTTTCATTGAAAGCCTTGAAGCCCTTACCTTCCACAGGTATTCCTGATGAGTTGACGGGGTCAGCTTCCTTGCCGTAGAGTTTCAGCAGAGCCTTGCGGTTTTTCTCTGCGTATCTCAGGTTTGCGTTTATCACTATGCTCTTTGCTGACAGTTCGCGGTGGAACTTAGTGTAGCGTGTAGTGTCGAGCGGAACGAAGTAGTCTGGCATTATTCCGCCGCCGCCATATACTGTACGGTGCTGCTTCAAGGTTTCATACTTTAGTGAATCGGCAAAGTGTATGCTATCGGCGTTGGTGAACTCGCCATGCTTGTAGCGTTTCTCCATGTCGCGGTAATATCCTTCGATGTCACCCTTCACGTATGGTTTCTGTATGCATCGTCCTGATGGCGTGTAGTAATGTGCCACGGTCAGTCGTATCATGGAACCGTCAGGCAGGTCAACGGGGCGCTGTACCAATCCCTTTCCGTATGTGCGTCGGCCTATCACCAGTCCGCGGTCTTGGTCTTGTATGGCACCTGATACGATTTCTGCCGCAGATGCGGAATATTCATTTACGAGAACTATTACCTTGCCTTTCTGGAAAGTGCCGTTACCCATGGCGCGGAATTCCTGTCGTGGCACGGCTCTTCCTTCGGTATATACTATAAGGTCACCATTTTCGAGGAACTCGTTAAGTACGTCGGCAGCCGCCTGAAGGAAACCGCCGCCATTGTCCTGCAGGTCGAGTATGAGGTCTTTCATGCCCTGCTTGCGCAGTTTGGCGAAGCATTCCATCATCTCGCTGTGTGTCGTTATGCCGAATGACGACAGTCGTATGTAGCCAATGCCCGGCCTTATCATGTATGATGCGTCAACGGTGTTGAGTGGTATCTTGTCGCGAGTTATGGTGAAGTAAGCCAGTCCGCTTATTCCCCGGCGCTTTATGCCCACCTTCACCTTACTGCCTTTCGGTCCTCTGAGTCGGCGCATGATTTCTTCCTTCGACATCTTCACGCCGGCGATGGAAGTATCGTTGACCGTTATTATGCGGTCACCTGCAAGTATGCCCACCTTCTCAGACGGACCGCCATTGATGGTCTGTACCACGAGCAGCGTGTCCTCAAGCATGTTGAACTGTACTCCGATGCCCTCGAAGTTACCCATCAGCGGTTCGTTGAGAGCCTTCACCTCTTTTGGTGTGGAGTAGCTGGAGTGTGGGTCAAGTTTCTCGAGCATGCCGCGTATGGCATCCTCCACGAGTTTGTTCTCGTCCACGCTGTCAACATACAGGTTGCTTATAGCCATCTCTGCTATCGACAGTTTCCTTATCGGCGATGTTTCACCGAGGTTTATTCGCATCTGCGCCTGTGTAGTCAGCGTGCCGAGCATAAACAGTGCTGCGGCTGTTATATTGCGTAGTTTATTCATAATGCTACTTTATTATTATATGTATATACGGAAATAATTGCTTTGACTTGCAAAGGTAAGTATTTTTTCTGATACTGCAAAATAAAAACAAGTAAAAAAGTAATGTCCCTTATCCTTACATTATATGATAAGGGATAAGGGACAGATGTTATATAGTGAAAGAAAATGGTCGTGTGCAGGCATTACAGTATCACTACTTTCTTACCGCCTATGATGTATATGCCTTTGGGCAGTTTCTCCAGCATGCTCTGCGTAGCGCTCTTAGCTATCAGTATGCCGTTTATGCTGTATATGTTGTTATTGTTGTCTCCTGTCTGTGCCGCCTGTATGGTGTTTACGCCGTCAGTGGCATCCTTTACTATCTTGCCGGTCATGGTCAGTGTGCCTACCGACATTTGCTTAGAGGTGTCAAAAGCCGTCAGTCTGACGACGGCCTTTGTAGGTTTTGACGATGCGTGAGAGGCTTCTGCTTGTGCATCCACGTAAGTGTAATTGTTGTAGCCTTTGTCGGCATTTACCTCGTTACGTGATGGCGAACCGTTATACATTATCTCTTCAAAAAGGTCGTTGGCAAGTATCACCTTGGCATTGCCGCCGTCTGTTCCGATTTTATTCACCAGTACAGACACTGCCGTGGGCTGAAACATATATCCCTCCACGGGAGTCACCACGTATGTAATGTCGTTGATGCCGCTTTCGTCAGAGCTTTTTGAAGAATAGCCTATGCGCAGCAGATACTGGTTGCCGTCCAGCGGACCGGTAGTGAACTTATTGCAGGTAGAACTGAGGTTCAGGTTGCTGCCCACTGTAACCTTAGAGCCGACCAGGTAGTCTTGCAGTTCTGCAGAAATGGTAGGCTCGTTCAGAAAAGTGGCAGCCGTCGCACCGTTGGCTACGCTCCATGTTATGGTGCCGCTTGCTATTTCATCGTAATCGTTTATGTCAGCCTGTACCTTCTCTATTATCCCGCCTTCGGGTGTGCCACCGGCGTTCTGCGCTTCGGTGATATCCGCCACGAGAGAGTTGAGATAGTGCTCCAGGTTGGTATAGCCATCGTCACACAGCGCTGCACCGTCGCTGGCATCAGCGGCATTCAGACTGTTGACATTCTCCCATGCGTCAGGCATACCGTCACCGTCGGTATCTGTCGGAGCAGCTGTGCTGTTAAGCGTAGGCCATGGGCTCCATGTAGCATCGGCATTGGCAGGCTTCAGGTCATCCTGAGTATTGATGAAACCGGCATCCAGTCCGGAGCCTTGGTGTGATGCCTTACCGTTTGCAACGTCACTGATAATCTCCTGGTCGTAGCTGTCGCGGCTCTTTGAGCATCCCACATAGCTCAGTACGCGAGAATATGCATCGGCAGCAGAGTGTGTAGTGGTGTAGATGAAGTCGAGAGGTTCAGACAGCTTTATAGTGTCTTTCGTCTTGTCGGTGTATGTGCCGTCGTTACCGTTTGCGTCAATCTGGTTATATATGCCGTAAGTCCAGTTATCGTTTGTCACGTTGCTGTACTTAGGATTCACGTTACCTTCCACGAAGAGGTGTCCCCACTTGTGCCACATAGGATACCAGCCGTTCCAGTTGCCGTTAGAATCGGTGCAGTATTCAGTCGTGCGTATGCCTATGGCAGCCAGTCTGTATGCCACCGCCTTGTCAGGAGTTCCTGGTCCAGGCTTGTAGTAGTTGTTTACGATATTCACGTCCATGCCCTCGCCGCCGTAGCAGCCATTGCCAGACCAGTTGTAGAATACGTTGTTACGCATATCCATGTGCTCATTCTCCTGAGTAGTCTGGCGTGGACCAAGTCGTGGCACACGGCTGACGTGGTGAGCCATAAGGTTATGATGGAAAGAAGCGTGGTCGCCGCCCCAGTTGCCACCATATCCGTGGGCGCCCTTGGCATGACCGGCATTGACCAATGAGTGTGAAGAGATACACCACTGTAC
The DNA here is from genome assembly GCA_002392645.1 of Prevotellaceae bacterium UBA3849. Lineage (GTDB taxonomy): Bacteria > Bacteroidota > Bacteroidia > Bacteroidales > Bacteroidaceae > Prevotella. Next base: position 959 of record DGHL01000016.1, on the reverse strand, counting down.
GGTAGTGTTCTTGTTGCCAAGTACAGACAGGCACTCGTCGATAGACCAGCTTACGGAACAGTGGTCGATGATTATATTCTCGTGATCCATGGCACCCAGTCCGTCGCCCTCATGGTTTGCTACCTCGCGCTGGCCCAGGCGGAAGCGCATATAGCGCATTATTACGTTGTTGGCATTGATGGTGAATGGGTAGTCTGCCACGCAGATGCCATCGCCGGGAGCCGACTGGCCTGCAATGGTGACGTCGCCGGAGTTTACCGACAGTGCAGATTTCAGGAAGATAGTGCCCGACACCTTGAACATTACAATGCGTTTGCCAGACTGATTCAGGGCCCAGCGCAGCGAACCCTCACCAGAGTCGTTGAGGTTGGTGACATAATACACCTTGCCGCCTCTGCCGCCGGTGACGTAGCGTCCGTAGCCTTCAGCACCCGGGAAGGCAGGCTGTTTCTCCTGTGCGTTAGTGGCAGTGACAGTAGCCAGTGCTATCATTACCACCGTAAAAAGTTTTTTCAGATTCATATTGATATTGTGTACCTTGTGATTGATTTAGCGGTGGGCATACGATTGCCTCACCGGAAGTTGCGATGCAAAATTACAAAAGAATATCAATCAACAAAACAAATAATCTCAACTTTTTTGCCAATGCTACAAAATCCCTACCTAATTGACATAAAAAATAGCTTTAGGCTTCAGGTGGGTTCTAAAAATTCCCACGAGTTAAATTATTCGATTATATGAATATCATTATGTCATATTTTTGTTTTCTTTCAGTACAAACTGTTAGCTTCCGCGGTCACATAGCCCGCTATGCTTCCTTATCAGCTAACATTTTGCCCTTGAAACAAATTCAAAAATCTGACAGTGGGAATTATTAGAACCCACCTTTACCGTATTCACACAACTACATAAAAAAGCGAAGATACAAGAATAGAAAGTTTATCCATGCATCTTCGCTG
>DGHL01000007.1:287-10424 GCA_002392645.1 Prevotellaceae bacterium UBA3849 | reverse complement strand
TAATCTTCTTACGATCCACGATGTAGATGCCTTGAGCGAAGCCACTGTAGGTGGCAGTGCCGGGACGAACATCAAGGACGCGCACGAGAGCACCTGTGCTGGTATATACCGGCAGAGTGGTAGCGTAGTCGCTGACTACGACGAGGCGGGTGCCTACGCCATAGACGCGGAGACCGCTTGGCGTGCTTATGCCACCGTCTGGGTCACGCTCGATGTCGCCATCAAGGACGTCCTCCAGCTTGCTGAGGTCATCGCCGATGAGGATGTAGTCTGCATTGACCATTGAAGATTGAAGATTGAAGTCTGCATCGAGTGAGTTGCCAGCAAGCGGAGTGTCACTTGTGGTGAGGTAACCGCGGAACGGATAGATAGGAGCATTATTATCGAACCTGTCACCATTGCCAGTACGCTCTATTGCGTATGCGCCAGCCTCACCGCTGTTGTTGAGGTAAGCACCATAGTAGCTGTAACTTCCTGCGGTAGTCTTATTGGCACCTACGTTGTCATCAGTAACTGCTATAGTAGCATCAGCTGCTTCGAAGGCGATGGACTGTCCAGTCATATTGAACTCATAGAACCAGTCACCAGGGAAGCTGACGATGAACGGTGTGTAGGCAGTGAAGCTACGATTTACTTCACTCACTGCGTTACTATCCTCGCTTCTACCATCTATACCATATACTGGGCGCTTGAAGGTAGCCTTGTTACCAGAAACTGCCGTCAGCTTACGGAGCCAGAACTCATGACCGAGCACAGTTCTCTTTCTTACGGTAAAGTCTGCTGGGTTATCAGTAGCGCCATAGAAGTAGGTAATGTCCTTCTGTGCACCTATCTTACCATTGTCATAGGCATCCTTGACGCGGTCGAGACCTACGGAGAGTGACGCCTTCTGCACAGTGTAAGGCAGTGAGATAGAAGACCATGCCCTGCCAGCCTCGTTGACGTAGCCCGTCTCTGTCTCTGGGTTGCGTATGTACCATGCTGTGTCAGCTGCAAACTGGATAGGAGCGTTGAAGTCCTCCATATCTACGAGGTGCAGACGGTCTGCCTTGTAATTGCCAGACTTGAGCTGTATCTGATGTCCGAGGATGTCATCCTCATAGGTATTCTCATTATAGCGCAACTTAGCGTCAGCCAGCTTAGCCATAGAGTATGATGTCATACCTGTGGTATCTGGTGTGTAGATAAGCAGGTTCTTTGTCACCTCTGCATTAATCTGTATAGAGTTAGACTCGCTTGGCATATCCACTGCAGGAGCGTAGAACACCTTCTGTGAGTTAGCCTCAAGCCATCCAGCAGAAGGCACTGTTACACCTGCGTCGGCAATATTCTCCGCATCACGCTTACCCGTGAAGTCGATAGCCGTTGTCTTAGGATTATGAATCCAAGTGTCTATTGCCTTTTCGTGGTTAGCATTGAAGTGGAAGCCCTGGTCAACCTTTGTCTGGTAGAAACCACTTGCACGATATACGCGGTTGCTCATGTTGCCCACAGTGTGAGATGCTATGGCTGACGGGTAGGTTTCAGGAGTCTCCTGCAAGCCCTGACCGAAGAAGATATAGTCGTTCTTCGCAACAGCTGCCGAAGAAGCAGTGGCTATCTTCGCAGCATTAAACAGAGGCTTGTAGTTGCCCTGCTCCTCTACATTAACCGCACGTGAAGCGTCAACAGTGTGAGCTGTGTTATGATAGGTTTCGTAAGTATCATAACTTGTCAGCACATCTTCAGCATAGTGAGCTCTATCGTTAGTACGCAGATACTCACTGGCTGTAGTTGCATTATACTGACGGGCATACTGGTAGTCGCCATTAGCATAGTAGTCGGCAACATACTTCACAGCTTCCTGCCCTGCAAGTGTGCCTACCTTGGCAATTGCAGGTGAAGCAGGCTCTTCGCCCTGCTCTTTCAGGTACTTACGAGCTTCCAGATAATACTGGTTGAGGTTGTAAGCCACCTTACCATCGTTGAAGTCTGCCTCCCCATACTCTTCAGAGTTGCCGTCGAGGTTATATACCAGATGCTTCTCATACTCGAATGAGGTGCGTATCTTGCCTTCGCCTGTTACGGAACCAGCGATGCTGCCGCTTGGCAAGCCGAGGTTATATACCTTACCTGTCAGTGTGCCGAAGAGGTTGCCCGTAATGCCGTTGACAGAATAGCCGTCGCCATTCAGCGTACCAGCGAACTGTGTCGGCGTCTTATAGTACAGGTCAGCATTCTCCAATTCCTGCTGCACGGTGATGTTGTTCTGCAAGTAGAACTGTGCATACTCACCAGCCGTAGGCACTGCGAGAGAGTCAGCATAGCCTGAGAGCTTCATCTTACTTATGCTAACACCTACGGTATCAACCCACTGCTGGAATGCCTGCATATCCTTAGCATCGCTGAGGTATATGCGTGGCTGAGCAAACGCAGGCTCTGCCTTAGCACGTGTCACAGCCTCTGCCAGATGCAGGTCAACAGGGTTAGTACCAGCCGGATGTGGATCCATGCGGTGGTAGTTATGTACCACGAGGGTATCTGAAACATGACCCGAACCGTCAACCTGCATGTCAACCGGGAACTCTACCGGTATGCCGTTGCTATCCATGTTGTTACATGTATATACATACTGCACGCCGTAGCCATTCATGAAGTAGTAAGCTGGTATCATGAGGTACTTACCTGCCGGGTCGCTATATATCTTGCCCTTAAGAGACTCACTGGTCGTTGCGCCAGAAGCATCGTAGGTGAGGTAACCACTCGCGAAGTCTGTCCTTGCAGCATTGAGCTGACCTATATGCAGGAACTCGCCGTTCTGAGCGAATGCCTCATCGGCATCGATAGTCACGCCCTTGTTTATCTTTACATACTCACCAGGCAGAGCACAGTTGGCAATAGAGATATTGCCAGTGTGGCTCGGACCCTTTACGTATTTAATAATCAGGTTGACTTCATACGTCTTGTCATAGCCTGTGCCAGATTTCATTACTATCTTCACTGTGTCAGGCTGTGCAAAGTGCTTATCGAAATACTCTGCTGCTGTCAGTCCCTCTGTATTCTTAGAAGCATTGTCAACAGAGTCAACAAGACAGATGGCAAACTTAGGATCAACAAATGATGGAGCATCATCACCTGTATATCTCATAACCTGCTCTCCTGTATTACCGCTGCGCTTAATATCCGCAAAGAGACCGTCTTCATTGTAAAGAGTCTTTACGTCACCAACCTTAGCCTTGCCGTTTACGACATCTTCGTCTTCTTTTGTGTATCTGCTGTAAGACGCACTAATTTTCAGACCGTATTTCTTAGAGCCGTTAAGGATATCGCAACCATCTGCGTCATTGAAGTCACAGTCCTCATTGGTCTTCCATGTCACACTCTCTATCTTCAAAGCATTCGCTCCATTTCCTTCTGCGCCCTCGAATATGGTAAGACCATCGGAGGTGTCAGCGTGGAATGTGATAGGCTTAGAAGAACTATCATAAGTATAACCTGTGATATGAAGGTTATATATATAATGAACGCCTGCAAGGAACCAGTAGTGCATCTCTGAGTCATGAGCATCTTTTGTACCATGAGTACCTGCACTTATATCGTGATTTGTTCCATCAAGTTCATCAAACTTCTTCAACAGACAGTCATCGACAACGAAGTGTGCTTTTTTAGCCTGTATCGGGAACACAAAGTTACCAGTAGATTCGAGGAAGTAATCCTTGTCATCGTGCACGTTGTCAGCATATACGTAGCCACCGCCCTCGTCAGCGATAGGTAGGATGAGCTTCATCTCTATCACACCCTCGATAGGACCGTAGAACAGTGAGTCGGTACCTACGGCATCCTTCGTCCTTGTGTTCTGCACCTTCATGGCATAACCAGAAGACAGACCTATCATATTCTTCGCTGTTGCACTGTTGCGCTCCTCGAAGGTACTCTTCGCAGCTTGATATAGTCCTTGAGCCTCAACCGTCATGTTTTTGTAGTCGTCTGAATTCTCATCTATCAAGCCATTAGGATAAGCTCTATACCATGTGTCTATATATTCCTTCTTCTTAGTTCTATAAGAAGTTCCTCCAGTCTTTGCACCCTTAGCATTATGGTAGTCTGCATCAAACGAAACATTAGACTTGATGGCACCCACGAAGTGGATGTTGTTAGTCAGACCTACATAGTTACGATAACCAATCGTGGTAGAGTCTGTTGTAAGAGTTCCTGAATCGTTAATACCAGATATCATCTGCAACTCGCCCACACGTGATATAGAATAAGGTGTGGTAGAAACAGCGTTGACAGTATAGTCGCGGGCACCATTAAGGATAAGACAGTTATCCGTCAAGCGCATGATGTCAAGACGCTGGATGGTGTTCATCACCTTAGCAGCATTAACCTCTGTTGCACCACCGCCTACAGCGACTACTCTGTGGTTAGCATATCCATAACCCTTCAGCTCACCAGCACGGAAGCCCTCAGAGTAAGACATGTGACCGTCACCGTAGAGACCGCCCTCGGCAGACTCCTGAGAGATGGTGATATGCTCGTGGTCTGCACCTGTTGAAGCATAGTCATTCTCCCAAACGAGTACGGTGGTGTTACCGCCATAACCGATGGTAGAGTTATTGTAGAGCGGATCGTTATCGTCAATAGTACTTGAGTTATTGACATTCATGTCTGAGGTGTACTTTCTAATGGTATAAGTACCTACACCGCCAGTGCCAGTATAGCCAGAGTTAAGCTCATAGCCACCACCATAGACACCTTCGTCAATGAGGATGTGTACGTTACTCCATGTAGGAGCAGTAGGACTCTGAAGTTGGAAGTATGTTCCCTTAGAGTCTGCTATGTTCTGCGCTGTAGCACCCGTCACAGGACTCTTCACGGCATAGACAGAATCCCATACGCAAGGTGCTATGAAGTCACCAGCCACAAGGCGTATAGTATCCTTGATAGCCTTAGAGCCATCAAAGTTGCGCAGGGCATTGTTGTCCACTGCCTTGTCGGCACGCTTGATGAGGTATTCACCTGACTTCAACACCTTGTAGTAGTCTGGGTAACCTACGAAGACGTGGGTAGAGCCGTGCTGTACGCCAGCATAAGAGCCACCGCAGACATCGCCTGCCACGTGACCGTTGAGAATCTTCACTACAGTGTTGCCGACAACCTTACCCTTCTCACCGCCACCGTAGATAGAGTTGGCTGATGTGCCTTCATCATTGAAGGTGGTGTCGTAGGTGTCAGTTACCTTATTAGCATTAGAACCCTCAAAAGGTATATCAAGAGATGCAGGTTGTTGTGATGTTGAAGTGCCTGGAGAACAAGCAACGTCCTTAGAACCGAAGTTTACGGTTACATTACCATAAACGTAGGACTCCACACCGTTACCTGCGCCGAAGACGCTTCCTACACATATCTTCTCTTCATCAGTAGCCGCAAGTTTATCTACTCCTACACCCTTAAGCATATTGGCAAGGACGTCGAGTTGTATGTCACCGTTGATAGTACCTGTCTCATAGCAACCGCCATAGATGTTACCACCTGTGTAGGTAGTGCTCTCGTTTGTCGCTGAGTAAGGACGGATGATACAATCTTTAGCTACCTTGAGTTTTATCATAGCCTCAGCTGTAGCGCGCTTACCGAGCAGATAACCGCCTTCGTGCTCCAGTCCAAGGTTAGTATTCTTATAGTTGGCGTTGTTACATCCGCCCACAATCTTATCCTTGATGGTAAGACCGTTAGGGAAGATATAGTCAACAGCGTTACCGTTATTATCAGGCGTTACGTCCATGTTACCACGGTTACCGCCACAGAAGAAACTGCCGATATAAGTCTCCGTAACAGTAGGATTACTGCTTGTATTGCCTACGGTACCGTTCCACTTCAGCACAGGCTGAACAGACATCTCAACCGGTTGGAAGTAGAGGTCGATGATGTGAGGGAAGGTCTTGACACGGTCGTCGAGCTCCAGTGGCAGGTACTTCAGAGGTATCGCCTTATTATATGGGTCGCCAGACCAGTTGATTTCGTTAGGCAACTTCACATCGTTGATGGTCATGAATTTAGCGAGCAGACCTGTTGATGACTCATCGAACATTGCGTCACCGTCAGAACCCATGAACACCTGATTTGCCGTTACATAGTTACCAATGTTGACCGATACGGCTGGTTTGTTAGTGCCGTCAAGCTGGGTTACCGTAGCGGTGTTACCACCACCGAAGAGTTTACCAAGAATCTTGATAGGAGTAGATTCAGAACCCGTTACGCTGAGGTCTATATACTGAGCCTGTGGACGGAAAGAGTTGATGTTTACCAGACGTGCAGCCTCTGACGAACTCGCAGCAGAACCCTCCATCAGTTCTAAGCGACGTGGCACCTCATAAACAAGACCGTAGTCAGTGTTGTCATACTCATAGTCTTCAACAGTAGTCACCTTCTGACGGTGCTCATTGAGTCGGTAGAGGTAGTTACCGTTGCCGGCTCCATATACATTATTATATATCTTACCACCGTAGATGTTGACATCTATGTATCCGTTAATCTGACCAGACACATCGTTGCCACCATATATGTCGTGGTTGATGAATATCTTGTTGTTGTCACTTGCGGCAGACTCACCGATATTGAGGGTTACGGAAGGATTTTCAGCATCGGCTGTGCTTGTGATATCGCCCATCATACCGCCACCGAACACCTCGTCAATATTAGCCGACTTGATGAGCGTGTTGGTCTTAGCCACGTCAGCATAGAACGAACCACCGTATGCACGGCGCAGGTATGCGTCGCCTTCGATTGTCACGTTGGCTGTGCCACGTACCTCTCCGTTGTAACCACCACCGATAACGTCGAGCAATGACTGCTTATCCACGAATGCCACGTGAAGGCTGTCCTTCAGCACGTCGGCTGACTGCTCTGAGTCTGTGGAAGCAAGTGTAGCACGACCATCAAAGTTGATATTGATGTTTACGTTGGTGTTGTTAACACTGGTGTTCTCACCATAACCGCCACCGATAACACTGAAGTGGAATGAGCCACGCTTGTAGTAAACCTCTTTCCACTCGGTAGAAGAGAAGAGAGAGGTAGCTGTTCTGCCAACATCATCATGACCGAGGTTGGTGTTGCCAAGCAACAAGCCCTTGTTCATCGTTACATTAGTGTTACCCGTAACGTTAGAAGCAGCATTACCGCCACCGTAGATATTGTGGTTAATCTTGAACTTCTTGGCATCATCATCAAACTGTGCTGAGGTAAGACCTGTGCGTGCTACCCATCTCTTGTTTTCGAGATCCCACATCTGAGACAGGCACCATTCACCACCAGTTATGTTGACATTAGTGTCGCCCTCTACGTTAGAGCTGGTGATACTTTCAGTTCCATTTTCGAGAGTGCGTACGTCACCCAGACCAGCACCGAAGATGTTGTAGCCCAAGTGACCGCCCTTGATGTCCACTGTTGTGTTACCTGTAACAGAGCCGTAAGAGCCACCACCATATATGCGGTTCCAGAGCCAAGGAGAAGAAGTGGCATCCTGTATGGTCACCTTAGTGTTACCATATACCTTACCAAGCAGAGTATAGTTTTTACACTCTGAAGCAATACGACCTGAGCCACCTGCGAATACCTGCTGATATACGCAACCACCCTGGATGGTTACCTCAGAAGCAGGGTCAGCATGAGCAGAGTTGGTAACGTCGGCAATATCACCACCGCCATATACCTTACCGAAGATAATGGTACTTGATGGCGTACCGTCAATAGTAACGCTGGTGGTCTTATCCACCGCACCTATCAATGGGAAGTCAACGTATGAGTCGCCTATCCAATATGACTCTACACCTGCACCGCCACCATATACATTACCTGCCACGATAGCACCAGTGATGTTTACAGTAGCAGAACCGCCTACCTGTCCGTAGGTCTCAGTGCCCGTAGGTGTGACTCCCACACTTGCAGGCTCGATACCGATACCGCCACCTATGATGTTCTGACACATTGACTGGTCTGAAACATCCACATGAGCGTCACGAGTTACCCTACCAGCCATACCGCCACCCACAATGTTCATGAAGGTGTGGTTAGGCATGCTGAAGAGGTTAGCAAGACGAACGGTAGTATAACGGAACAAGCCGTTGCTGCCACTCGTACCTCCATAGTAGGCATCCTTTACCTGTTCATTCAAATCATCATATTCAGTCTTCCATACACCATTTGTCTCGTTAAACAGACTGTTCCATGTAGCCTGATCAGCCGCCTTGCTTGCATAGGTCTCGCTTTCCTTACCTACCTGTACCTTAACATTGGTGTCTATGCCAATAGTGGTATTGATACCATAACCGCCACCGAACACGGAGAACTGCGGGTGAGAGTTATTATCGGTAACAAGTTGAGTGAGCAGTGAACTGAGATTCCAAATCTTATCATCGAAGTATGCAATATCATCATTGAGCATACCATGATTAACGGTGATATTGGCATTGCCTGTAACGGCAGAGACCGTATTACCGCCACCATAGAGATTATGGTCGCGAATAAACTGGTTGTTGTCGTAGTCAAATACGTCTTTATAGTTTTCTTTCAGTGACTCCAGTTCTGCAGACGGTTCACCACTCTTACGTGCAGCAATGATAGCGAGAGCCGTCTCACGGTCTATCTGGCTTTCAACGAGCGTCTTTATGTTGCCGTCGAGTTCGGCTGCCTGCTTCCATAGGAACGAACCACCATTGACTATCACATTGGTGTTACCCTCTACGTCGGCTGAACTCAGGAAGCCATCTTTATCTATGTCGCCATAGCCGGCACCATATACGTCGCCACCTACGTTGCCGCCGTCGATGCTTACAAAGGCATCACCGCGTGTTCCGCTGGTCTGCTTGACGTCGCCTACTTCGCCGCCACCATATACGTTACCCCAAATATTTGGAGAGATGGTGATGTTCTCAGCATCAACAGTCTTTACAGAGTCTTTCAGTACCACGTAAGTATTACCAAAGACGTTACCCAGTTGCATGTAATTGGCTGCCTTTGCACTTATACGTCCCTTACCGCCACCGAATACGTCGCCGAAGACGTCGCCGCCACGCACCTTAACTATAGTCACAGAATCCTGAGGTGCTGCACTGTTAACAACGTTAGCCACATCACCACCACCATACACATTACCATATACGCGTGCGTTCTCTGTTACATCTACGCGCGTAACGCCGAGCACCTGACCCATCTGGGTATAGTCGGTATAATCGCCTTTGTCGCTTGTAGATTCTACGCCGGCACCACCACCGAATACATCGCCATATACGCCACCAGTACGACCCTTAGAGTCTGGCTCAGAAAGGCTTACCAATACGCGGGTGTTACCACCTACTTCACCGAGCTGTTCGCGAGTTCTGTTTGTTGTTATTATAGAGTTAGTCTGGTTGGTCTGGTTGTCAAGACGGGTATCCGATGCAAGAGCATTATACGCAGCTAACTGTCCGTAGCCACCGCCATACACACGATGAACGAAGGTTGTACCGCCCAATTTCACGTCTGTATCTCCCTTAACGAGTCCGGCATAGCCACCACCGATAACACCAAGGATGGTGTAGCCACCGATACCATAGTTGTTACCGAAGATTTGAATCTCATCCTCGTTAACTGCTGTCTCGCGGTTCTCACCCTCAAACGGCAGATCGAGAGACCACTGCTGGTTGGTGCTCTCATCCTCGTCGTCACTATAGTAACCTTCCACACCCACTGTCACGTCAGTGCTCTTTACCTGTGTGAAGGCGCCATAGCCACCGCCGAATACGTAGAAGTGAGGATTAGCATTATCTGTGAAAGCATTCTTCCAGACAGTCTTCTTTATAAGGTCAGAAGGCACGGCACCATTCGTTACCTCTACCCTTGCGGTGTCAGTTACTACGCTGGCATACTCACCGCCACCATAGATATTATGGTTGTTGAGGAATATTGGTGTTCCGTCATTCATCCTTATGAAACGAGTAGCTATATCACCTGTTGTCGTCTTACCATCCCACTTGATGAAATCCTGTGCAGTTTCATCCCACAACTGATCCCATATTACGTGGGCACCATTCACATATACTGCTGTCTGTCCGATGACATCGGCAGACTTGCTGACATTGTCTTTATCTGCAAGTACACCCTTACCGCCACCGAATATCTCGC
>DGHL01000007.1:0-224 GCA_002392645.1 Prevotellaceae bacterium UBA3849 | reverse complement strand
GAAGGTCCCAGCCGATACGCTAACCTGAGAGGTACCTTCTACGTTAGCCTGGTTACCACCACCATAAATGTTTCCGTAAATCTTTGCATTAGTGTTAGCCAGTGACACCATAGTGCCGAATGGCTCAAAGGCACCGTTTGCCAGTGTACCAACAGGAGCGAGGTTACCGCCACCGAACACGTTACCGAGTACCTGTCCACCATTCATGCTTACGCTGGTGCTGG
>DGHL01000085.1 GCA_002392645.1 Prevotellaceae bacterium UBA3849 | reverse complement strand
TAACAGTTTGCACCGAAAGAAAACAAAAAGATGACATAATGATATTCATATAATCGACTAATTTAACTCGTGGGAATTTTTAGAACCCACCTATATTTATAAAATGAAGAAACTGATTACTATATTAGGTCCTACGGCAAGTGGCAAGACTACGGTTGCTACAAGACTGGCTGCTGAAATCGGCGGTGAAATCCTATCTGCGGATTCTCGCCAGGTATATCGTAGGATGGATATAGGGACAGGAAAAGACTTGTCGGACTATCAGCTGCAGGATGGCAGGACGATACCATATCATCTGATAGATATCGCAGAGCCTGGTACGAAATATAATCTTTTCTTGTATCAGCAAGATTTCTGGAATGCTTACGACGATATAGTCGGCAGAGGTGCCTGGCCTATATTGTGCGGAGGAACAGGACTCTATATAGAATCAGTCCTCAAGGGGTATCAGTTGCCTTCAGTGCCGCAGAATCAGGAACTGCGAGACAGTCTGAAGGATTACTCGCTTGAAGAACTCACCCAGATGTTGGTGAAACTGAAAAAGCAGAATGGTACTGTGATGCATAATACTACAGATGTGGACAGTTGCCAAAGAGCCATCAGGGCTATAGAGATAGAGACAGCAATAAGTGAAGGGTACAGAGATGAGGCAAAGGGTAGTGGGGAACCACTTCAGTCAATAATAATAGGTATAGACATAGACAGGGAGTTAAGACGAAAGAGAATAACAGAGAGACTGCATAAGCGTTTGGAGGAAGGTATGGTTGATGAAGTGCGCCACTTACTTGACGAGGGAATACCACCAGAGAACCTTATGTACTATGGCTTGGAGTATAAGTTCTTGACTATGTATATTATAGGTGAGATTACTTATAGTGAAATGGTAAGTCAGTTGGAGATAGCAATACATCAATTTGCCAAGCGTCAGATGACCTGGTTCAGGGGAATGGAACGTCGAGGTTTGAAGATCAACTGGCTTGAAAGACCAGAGAATGACCAACAACTCGGAGTGTTGATAGAAGAGATAAGAGCGTTAGTGCGTAAATCAGAATAAAGATGGATAAAGCTGCAATAATATATTGTCCTACCCACAGGCCGTTTACCTCGCCTTTGAAAAGGTGGAGGAAGATAGCCGCTGTGCTTGACAAATACAATGTAGAGTATGACATGGTACAGAGCGAAGAACGGCAGAGTGTAGAGCGCCTTGTCATGATGATGCTCAATAACGGTTACAAGACCATAGTCATAGCAGGTGGTGATTCAGCATTGAACGATGCCGTGAATTGCTTGATGAGAGTAGAGAAGAACGTCAGGGATTCCGTCGTGCTGGGAGTAATCCCGAATGGTATAATGAATGATTTCGCCTTGTTTTGGGGATATTCTTATGACGACCTCGAGACAAGCATCAAGAGTATTGCCCAGAGACGCATCAGACGTATTGACGTAGGCTGCGTAAGATACACAGACAAGAATGCGGAGAGCAAACAGCAATATTTCCTAAACTGCGTAAACATTGGTTTGCTTGCAAGAATACAAAAACTAAGGCAAGATACCCGCAGGGTATTGTGGTCGCGTACTATTTCATTCGCCATATCCCTCATCCTTATGTTGCTGCATAAGACAGACTACAAGGTCAGCTATGTCGTTGACAGGCAGAAGGAGGAACATCGAGTGATGAACGTATGCATAAGCAAGGCACACGGATACGGCATGACGCCCAATGCCACCCCTTACAGCGGTTTGCTTGACATGACGGTGGTACGCAGTTCCGTGTGGACGCAGTTCTTTGAGGCCATAGAGCTTTACCTGCGTGGGAAATTGCTCAATCACAAGCGAGTACGTCCTTATCGTGCTACAGAGATAAGTGTGACACCAATCAGCAAGATACCAGTATGCGTGGATGGCCATCCGTTAGCTTCAGTCGTTGGTTCTTTCACGGTAAGTGTAGATAAGGAGGAAATTCAGTTTGTAGTATAGGAAATGGAAGTTGACTTAAAGATGCAGGATAATAGATTGTGGAATGCGAACTATACCAAGGTATGGCTTGCAAATTTCATGATATTCTTTTCATTCATGCTCGTCATGCCGTTGCTGCCATTGTATATGACAGACGAGTTCGGTGCAGGCAAGCATACTATCGGTGCCGTGTTGTGCGGCTATACGGTAACGGCTCTTTTTGCAAGATTGTTCAGTGGCTATATCGTTGACACGTTCAACAGGCGCACGGTCCTTTTGCTTAGCTATAGCCTGTTTGCCTTATTCTTCCTGGGTTATATAATAGGAGGTTCCATGCTGTTCTTTGCCATTGTCAGAACGCTCCACGGCGCCCCGTTTGGCACTACCACGGTAGCTAACAGTACGGTAGCCATAGATGTACTGCCGTCAGAGCGTAGGGCTGAAGGCATAGGCTATTACGGATTGGCAAATAACCTCGGTACCGCCATCAGTCCTACCATAGGCTTGTTTTTGTATGAATGGATAGGTAGCTATCAGGTAATATTCTTCATAGGATTCCTTGTAGCCTCTTTGGGAGTGTATATAAACTCCACGGTGAAGATGCGCAAGGCGTCACCCAAGGAACGCTCCGTTGCCGCTGTAGAGCAGTGTGTTGACGAGCATCCGGTAGGTCCGGTGTCGCCGGTGTATCAGAAGAAGGCATTAATACGCCTGGACCGTTTCTTCCTTGCAAAGGGTTGGAGCGTTGGACTGATGTTAGCCTGCCTGTCCTTCCCCTACGGCATTATATCCACATATATAGCGATATATGCCAAGGAAGAACTGTCAATGACGAGTGGTGCCGGCATCTATTTCCTCGTATTGTCAATATGCCTGATGCTGTCAAGGCTGACAGGCGGAAAGTCTTTGAGGAAAGGTAGGGTAGTGCAGAATGCTACGCTGGGTATCAGCATTAGCGTGTTCAGTTATTTGTTGTTTGCCAGTGTCCATGAATTCTGGGGAGTAGTGGTCAGTGCCGTGATTTTAGGATTCGGTAATGGCCACATGATGCCTGCCATTCAGAATATGTTTGTAAACCTTGCCCCGAACAACCGTAGGGGAACAGCCAATGCCTCTATGCTTACGTCATGGGATCTGGGAGTCGGACTGGGTGTCGTTATAGGCGGCACGGTCGTCGAGGACTATGGCTACCATGCCGCATTCTGGGTGGCAGCATTAATGAACGTCATCGGAGTAATATTCTTTTTTACTCATGTGAGAAACAGCTTCCAGAGAAACAGGCTGCGTTAGTAAGTCATCTGATGACGATGCAGGAGAATGATAAAAGGCAACCATGAAGACCTCAGAGAGCTTCAGGTTGCCTTTTGGGTTATATGTATAATAAATTTTTTGTGTTTACTTATAATACTCTTTCTTGCCGGCAGCAAGGGTGTTCTTCATAAGAGAGCAGATGGTCATAGGACCTACGCCACCAGGTACAGGTGTGATGAAGGAACACTTTGGAGCAACATTCTCAAAGTCTACGTCGCCGGAAAGGCGGTAGCCACTCTTGCGTGAAGAGTCAGGCACACGTGTAGTGCCCACGTCAACGATAACCGCACCATCCTTTACCATGTCTGCTGTAACGAAGGCAGGTCTGCCGATAGCCGCAATTATGATGTCAGCCTCGCGGCACTCCTCCTTGAGGTTTGCAGAACGAGAGTGACATACCGTAACGGTGGCATCACCGTATTCCTTCTGCATCATAAGTTGCGCCATAGGCTTTCCTACGATGTTAGAGCGTCCCAGTATCACGCACTTCTTACCGCTCGTCTCGATATTGTATCGCTTCAGCAGGGTTATTATTCCCAGCGGTGTTGCAGATATGAAGCAAGGCAGTCCTATTGCCATGCGTCCTACGTTGATAGGATGGAAGCCGTCAACGTCCTTTTTATAGTCAATGGCTTCGATTATCTTCTGTTCATTGATGTGCTTAGGCAGAGGAAGCTGTACTATGAATCCGTCTATGTCATTGTCCTTGTTGAGCTTGTCCACGCATTGCAGCAGTTCCTCTTCCGTGATGTTATCCTCGTAGCGGATAAGAGTGCTCTTGAATCCGCATGCTTCACAGGCAAGAACCTTGTTTTTTACGTAAGTCTCAGAGCCACCATCGTGACCAACGAGTACGGCGGCGAGATGTGGTTGCTTTCCGCCATTTGCCACGATTTGTTTTACTTCTTCTGCAATCTCAGCTTTGATTGCCGTGGCAGTTGCTTTACCATCAATTAGTTGCATTGTATCTGTTATGTTTATGTTTTAGGTGGTTTATGTCTGTTCCCACCCATGAGTGTATCTGTGTTTTATGGGTTTATATGTTATGTAGCCCTACCTATGTCAGAATCAGAACTTAGGCATACCCGGCATGCCTTTCATCTTGCCCATCATGCCAGCCATCTTCATCATGTTACCCATGTTGTTGCCAGAAATCATCTTCATCATCTTGCGCATCTGGTCAAACTGCTTTATAAGCCTGTTAACCTCCTGTATGTTTGTACCGGACCCCTTTGCTATGCGCATCTTGCGTGACTGGTTCAGTATCTCGGGGTTAGTGCGCTCCTTTGGTGTCATTGAGTATATGATAGCCTCGATACCCTTGAAGGCATCGTCATCTATGTCAACGTCCTTGATGGCTTTTCCTACTCCAGGTATCATTGACGCGAGGTCCTTGATGTTACCCATCTTCT
>DGHL01000071.1:69948-71385 GCA_002392645.1 Prevotellaceae bacterium UBA3849 | reverse complement strand
ATGATTGGTATGGTGTGGCGCACGATGAATGAGCTGACGCTGTGGCCTGTCATGCGGCGCACTGTGTCGGAGAGGTATTTCGGCGATACGTTGAGACGCTCGGCATAGTAGTTTACTTCGCGCTCGGTCTGACTGGTGCCGGTGGCGAGGAGTGCCATGAGTTCCTTCACGATGTAGCCGGCGCGGTCGGTGTAGTTCTCGGTGGCATCGCGCATGGCATGCACCTCGAANNGTGCGGTCGGTATGCGAGTCAGTGGCTTCACGCTGGGCGTGCGCCTCGAAGATGTCGTACATCATGGTGAGGCACAGACTGCCCATCATTTCGCGGTAGAACGTCATGTGGCGGTCTGCCATGCGACTGCGCAACTTGTGGAAATCTTCAAGGATGTGGGCTGCCTGTTCGTCTGTGAGCCTTATGACGGGATTGTGGTTAAGCGATATGCTGCCCCCGATGCTGTAGTTGTTGGTAGGCAACTGGCTCTGCAGGAACTTGTAGTCGGCGGCAAACCACTCCACCTGCATGTCAAGAGGTGCGGCAAGGTTCTTCACCTTGTGGGGCTGAGGTATGACCACGAGGTCGTTTTTGGTTATGTGATAGCACTTCTCGTAGTACACGAAGCTGCCCTCGCCGGCGGTGCAGAGCATGTGCATGCATGTGTGGGCCAGCGACGGGGCGTTAAGGGCGTGAAAGTCAGTAGAGTATAGAAAGTCAATGGTCATGTTGGTTGTGATTGAAGGGGTTACGGATGCAAAGTTACACATTAATTTATATATACACAAACGATTTGCGCAAAAAGTTAAAATTGTAACGTATTTTGTGAAACAAGCATATCGAAAAAACATCGTAACTTTGCAGCAGGAAAATTAAAAATTAAGATTTATGGACTATCCAAAAGGTTACGTATTTGAATTGATGGAGAAAGGCGGTCCTACAAACGTCAGAGAGCCGTATTTCATGGAGGCAAAGGTGATAAAGATGCAGGACCCGAAGGAACAAAAGGAACTATAAATTATATATATAAGGTATGAAGACATTGAACTATATTATTGTTTTGGCCTTATGCATGTTGGTGTCAACAGCCTGCAATGGCAGCAAGAAACAGGAAATCAATAACCAAGAAACAAAGGAAGTCATGAACTCGGATAAAAAAGCAATTGTAGTGTTCTTCTCGCATGCGGGAGACAACTACGCGGTAGGTAACATTGAGGTGGGCAATACGAAGATCGTAGCCGACTATATCAGTGAAATAACGGGGGCAGAGCAGTTTGAGATTGCTACGCACAAGTATGACGGCATGGCGTACAACCCGCTCATCAAACTGGCGCAGGAAGAGGCAGAGAAAGGTGAACTGCCGGAGTATGAGGGCGACGTGGACCTTAGCCAGTATGATACAGTGTTCATAGGCGGTCCGGTATGGTGGGGCACCTATCCGCAGG
>DGHL01000071.1:68362-69883 GCA_002392645.1 Prevotellaceae bacterium UBA3849 | reverse complement strand
GGTGATGTTCACGTTCTTCAAGAAGCATAAGGATGACATGAAGGGCAAGACCGTCATTCCGTTTACTACACATGAAGGCAGCGGACTGGCCAACTGCGTGGACGACGTAAAGAAGGCCTTCCCTGGTGCGAACGTAATGAAGGGATTCTGCATCTACGGACATGAGGTGCGCACGGAGAGAGCAAAGGTGGAAAAATGGCTGAAGGGAGTTGAGAATTAAGAATTAAGAATTAAGAATTAAGAGTTGAGAATTAAGAGTTGAGAATTAAGAGTTATGAATTTAAAAAAAATGGAATACATTAAATTATATAACGGAGTAGAGATGCCAGTGCTGGGCTACGGAGTGTTTATGGTTAGTCCAGGTGAGTGTGAGCGATGCGTAAGCGATGCTCTGAGCGCAGGCTACAGACTGATAGACACGGCGCAGGCTTATCAGAATGAAGAAGGCGTGGGCAATGCATGGCGCAAGAGCGGACTGAAGCGCGAGGATTTATTTCTCGTGACGAAGGTGTGGATATCAAACAACGGAGAGGAAAAGGCAGCTGAGAGCATTGACGAGAGTCTGCGCAAAATGCAGACTGAGTATATAGATCTTTTGCTGATACACCAGGCATACGGCGATGTCTTCGGCACATGGCGTGCCATGGAAAAGGCATATCGCGCCGGCAAGGTGAGAGCCATAGGCGTGAGCAACTTCCAGGCAGGCCGCTTCTTTGACTTCGCCCATTATGTGGATGTGAAGCCAATGGTAAACCAACTGCAGTGTAACGTGATGATACAGCAGCATGGCATAGAGGCCATACACAGTGAGTATGGCACGAAGATGATGGCATGGGGACCACTCGGCGGTCAGGGCGTTGACGGTATCGTGAAGAGTGAGGCGCTGGCAGCCATAGGAGCCAAGTATGGCAAGAGTGCCGCACAGGTGGCATTGCGCTGGCTTACGCAGCGCGGCATAGTGGCAATACCAAAGTCTGTCCACAAGGAACGCATGGAGCAGAACTATAACGTATTAGACTTCTCACTGACTGATGAGGACATGGCGCAGATAGCCAAGATGAACCAGCATGATACTGGTACCATCAACTTCGGCGACCCACAATTTGTGAAATACTTGATTGAGAATTACGGATAAAAAGAATACGACTATGCAAGGAAACTTTTCTTATCATAACCCTACCAAACTTTATTTTGGTAAAGACTCATTGAATTTCCTTAAGGAAGAGTTAAAGAACTATGGCAACAAGGTTTTGCTGAACTATGGCAGCGGTAGCGTGAAGCGCAACGGCATATACGACCTGGTGGTGGCTATACTGCGTGAGGCCGGCAAGACAATAGTAGAGAATCCCGGCGTTATGACCAACCCTACGCTGGAGAAACTGAACGAGGGCGTGAAGATGGCACGTGAGAACGACGTTGACCTGATACTTGCCCTGGGTGGCGGCAGCGTATGCGATTACTCTAAGGCTGTGGCGGCATCGGTATTCTGCAATGGTGACTACTGGGATATGTTCTGGCTGA
>DGHL01000071.1:50523-68254 GCA_002392645.1 Prevotellaceae bacterium UBA3849 | reverse complement strand
ATGGCTGGCACCGGTTCGGAGATGAATGCTGGCACGGTGATAACCGATGCAGAGCACACATTCAAGGTAGGTCATGTGTTTGATGACAGACTGATGCCTAAGTTCTCGATACTGAACCCAGAGTTCACCATGACTGTGCCTGAGAACCAGATGAAGGCTGGCATATACGATATCATGAACCATATCATGGAACAGTATTTCTCAGACTTCGACGACAATACCAGTGACTACCTCGCTGAGGGACTGATGCGTTCGGTTATCAACAGCAGCCGCGTAGCAGTGAAGAACCCAAAGGACTATGAGGCTCGCTCTAACATTATGTGGACTGCCACATGGGCGCTGAACACTCTTATAGGTATGGGTAAGCAGCAGGACTGGATGGTACACATGATAGGTCACAGCGTAGGAGCATGGACGCACGCTCCTCATGGCTATGCCCTGGCGTCAGTGTCAATGGCATACTACCGTCGTGCCATGAAGAACGGACTGCCTAAGTTCGTGCGCTTCGCAAAGAACGTATGGAACGTAAACGGCGACGGCAGGACCGACGAGCAGATAGCAGAGGCAGGACTGCAGGCTCTGAAGGAATGGATGACGGAGATTGGACTGCCGCTGACCATCAGCGAGGTGGGGGCCACTGCCGACATGATACCGGGAATCACCGAGGGCACCATCTGCTATCCAGCCGGTTACATGAACCTGTCAAAGGATGACGTGGCAGAGATACTGAAGGAAAGCCTGTAGATAATGCATAATGCATAATGCATAATTAATAATGCATAATTAATAATGCATAATTAATAATGAATACATGAAAGTAGTAAGAATAACAGTTCTTGATACCTCGCTGCGCAAAGACTTGGTGCAGTTGTATGGCAACCCTGCGCTGAAACCTTGCGGAGTGCTGAAGAAAGGTGACGTGTTCTATGCCACCAACACCTGTCCGAAGGGTATGTGCGACTGCGCATGGCGTACTATGAACCAGTATGTCTTTGCCCTGTCGTCTGGTGTGAAGAAGTTTTATGGTGACGAATGGACCAACCGCGACGGCATAGCCGTAGTAACCTGTAATGACGGTTTCCGTCCTGTCACCTTCCTGCTTGAGGCAACAGACGAGGAGGCGGGACCTTTCTATCAAAAGGAGGAGACACTATGAAACAGATAATTATTCTTCTGGCAGCAATACTGCTTTGCAGTTGTTCTGCAGGAAGTGAGACTAAGGCACAGACTACTATGAATAAAATATATGTGACCATAGGTGGGCAGACACAGAGCGTGACACTTGCCGACACTCAGGCTGCACAGGAACTCGTGGCACGATTGCAAAACGGATCACTCACAATATCGCTGAACACTAATGATGATTTCGAGATATGGGGACCGCTGGGCTTCTCGCTGACCACAAGCAACAGGCAGATGACCGCACAGGCAGGTGATGTGGTGCTGTATAACGGCAGTAACATCTGTCTCTTTGCCGATACCAACTCTTGGAGCTACACCCCATTGGGACATTTCGACAACATTACGGGAAATGACCTGCGCACTTTTTTGAAGATAGGCCAGAACAACATTCCCGTCACTTTGTCGCTGACCAACGCCACAGCCATAAGGAGCGTCTCCACCGATGCGACTACTGCCAGGAAAGATGACATATACTCTCTGAACGGGCAGAAGGTGGAGAGTCCGACAAAGGGGCTATATATAAAGAATGGTAAAAAGGTAATATTATGAAACAAATAATTTTTGCTGCGGCACTGGCAGTCGGAATACTCGCAGGCTGCAACAACAAACAAAACAATAATGAGGATATGACAACGCTGAACATGACACAGGAGTGGGACAAGGTGTTCCCACTGAGCGAGAAGGTAAATCACCACAAGGTGACGTTTGAGACACAGTATGGGCTGACGCTGGCGGCAGACCTCTACACACCTAAGGATGCCAAGAGCAAGCTGGCGGCTATTGCTGTGAGCGGTCCGTTTGGCGCTACCAAGGAACAGTCAAGCGGTCTCTATGCCATGAAGATGGCAGAGCGTGGCTTCGTGGCACTGGCCTTCGACCCTTCATATACAGGCGAGAGCAGCGGCGAACCACATCGTACGGCATCACCCGACATCAACACCGAGGACTTTATGGCTGCCGTGGATTTCCTCTCTAAACAAGATAATGTAGATGCAGAGAAGATAGGCATCATCGGTATCTGCGGTTGGGGCGGCATAGCATTGAACGCTGCCGCTGCCGACACTCGCATCAAGGCCACCGTGGCTTCTACCATGTATGACATGACACGAGTAAGCGGCAACGGTTACTTCGACAGCGAGGACAAGGAGGAGTCACGCCATGCTGCACGTGAGGCAATGGCAAAGCAACGTCTGACAGACCCTGCGGCTATGGCTGGCGGTGTGATAGACCCTCTGCCTGACGACGTGCCGCAATTTGTGAAGGATTACTATGACTACTACAAGACAGAGCGCGGATACCATAAGCGTTCAGGAAACTCTAACGACGGATGGCGCGTGATTGGTACGCAGGCGTATGCCAACAGCCGTTTCCTGTATTATATCAACGAGATACGCTCTGCCGTACTCGTGATGCATGGCGAAAAGGCTCACTCACGCTATTTCGGTGAGGCGGCATACAAATACATGGTGGAGGGCAAGGCTGAAGGCTACAACGTGACAGGCAAGCCTAACCCTAATCCGGATAACAAACAGTTGCTAATAATACCAGGTGCGACACACTGCGACCTCTATGACGGCGGCTACAAGGAACTGAAAGGCAAGGGCGAGGCCAAGAACCTTATACCATGGGACAAGCTGGCCGACTTCTTCAAAGCAAACCTTAAGTAAAGCCAAGAATAAGGAATTAAGAGTTAAGTAGGTGTGCATAAATATCTTTACAATCCTTGCATAACCTGACGATGCTTCTTCAGCACCTGCTAACAGTTGAGTAGGAGTCACTACACGCCCTTATATCACGCACTGAACCTACGTCATCATGCAAGACCATCATTATAAAAATAATTTTGCGCACCTACTTATAAGTCATGATTTATAAATGAAAAGAATAGTTTTACTAATAATAGTTGTATTAACCATGACAACAGCAAACAGTCAGGCGCTGACAGAGCGCCAAAAAGGATTGGCGGCTTGTGCCTGCCTCATGGCGCAGGGCGACCTCACAAGACTTGAGCCTGCCGTGAGAACGGCTCTCGATAACGGCGTTACCATTAACGAACTGAAGGAGGCTTTCTCACAACTCTATGCCTACACAGGTTTTCCGCGCTCACTGAACGCACTGGGGGTATTAGGCAAAGTGTTAGAGAACAAGCAGCCAAACTGGCAGGAGGGCAAGCCATGGAAGCGCCCTGCTGAGTGGGACGACGCCAAGAAGGCTTACGAACTGGGCAAGAAGAACCAGACACAGCTCTCTGGTCGTCCGTTCAACTATGACTTCTGTCCACAGGATGACTACTACCTGAAGGCACATCTCTTCGGCGACATCTTTGCCGGCGACCAGCTCACTGCTGCCGACCGTGAGATCGTAACCGTGGCAGCACTGAGCGGTCTGGAGGGTGTGGCTCCACAGCTTGCAGCCCACAAGCAAGGCGCAGTGAACATGGGTAACACACAGCAATTGGTTGATGAACTCTGCGCATGGCTCTGTAATGAGGGCTACACGCTGAGCACCAAGTGGCCCAAGGGCGAGAAGAACCCATACGGCAAATACTTTATCGGACAGAGTTATCTGGCTGATGTAGGTGGTGATATTATGCGCTCGGCGCAAAGCGACGCTTCTTCGAGTGCAACGAGTCTGAAGAACGTCACCTTCGAACCCCGTTGCCGCAACAACTGGCACGTTCACCACAAGCAGATACAGGTACTCATCTGCGTGGCAGGCAGAGGCTGGTATCAGGAGTGGGGCAAGGAGGCAGTAGAGATGACTCCCGGCACCGTCATTGCCATACCTGCCGAGGTGAAGCACTGGCACGGTGCTGCCAAGGACAGCTGGTTCCAGCACCTCACTTATCATAAGGACGTACAGGAGGGAGCCTCCAACGAATGGCTGGAGGCTGTCACAGACGATGTGTATGACAAGCTGAAATAAGGCATATAGTCATACAATAAAGAAAATCACTTTGCTACGAAACTCTATGTTTCGTGATAAAGTGATTTTCTTTTTTAGTATGAAAGTGCTATTTCTTTCTTTTGGACTCTGCGCCTAGATAATCATGCAGGTCTATGGTTCCTGCCTCATTCATGATATTTATGCATCAATACTCCTCAAACGACCTTGATTCCTCTGCCTTTATCAGTTCTATGTTCAGTTGCTCCACAAACGAAGTCTTTACTTCTTTGTTGTTAGATACCGGGGTGTACCAAGGCTCGTTGGCAAAATACTCCTGCAGGTCTGCAGACTTGAAACTGTAGCCGTTCCTTGCAAGTATCGAATTGCGCATTATGCGTAGCACCGTCTTACTGAAGAGGCGGAACTGCTTATCGTTGAGCAGTGTGTTGCTGGCATAGAAGAAGCGACTTGTACGCTTGTTCTTCTTCAGTACTATGGGAGCCGCGTCTTTACGCACCCACATGCCGTTTTCATTATCATAGGCTACGCTGTATAGCGTGAGACCTTCAAGTGTCAGTACTATCTCCCATGAGCCTTCCAAGCGGTTGGTACTGCCTGCTATCTCGTTGACGTGGACGTATGGTGTGATCAATCCGTTAAACGTCTGCAGCGTATATGCAGCCAGTTCGCCGTTTATGTCGAAGTTATCCCTGTAGATGCGTACTTGCAGTTCGTCACCATCGCTGTAATCACCCATCAGCTGGCTCCTCCATTTTGCAAGATTGAGTTTCTCGCTGTTCCACTCGTCTGTGTACTCCAATACGGCCTTAAGCTCATTCTTCGCATTGTAGAAGCACAGCACGTTCCATCCCTCTTTCTTCTGATGGCGCACAGTGGTGATGTCGGAGTACTCATTCACATAGTCATTCGGACCGTCTGCCACACGATACACGTTCGGCTTACCTGCTACCGGGACGAGCATGAACTCATGTTCCTCGCCTTCTGCCATGGCATTCATAAGAACCTTTCCCCCACCCTGCTGTGAGGCACTATACGTAAGCCAGCCATTATACCAATGGCCGCTGGTCTCTATTTGTGCTTTTGCTACCACTACGGCACAAAGCGTCAACAGTGTCATTAGAATCTTTCTCATATCTTTGATGTTATGGGTGCAAAGTTACAAAAAAATCTTTTTATTTCGTGCAAAAAAGATCATTTTTTTGTCGGACACGAATGGGGTATTGTCTATGATTAGATCTGTATTCTAAGTCTGCCGCCTGTAAAACACCCCGCCAACCAACGTCAGGTATTCTGGCAGTAAGCCTTGCTCGCTCCATTTTATCTCTATGCCTAACAGTTCCTTGGCTGTCAGACTTACGTCAAATCCGTATGCCTCTAATGACGGGCGCACCTTGTCGGGATGCCTGCAAGGCTTTCCCTCTATCCTTGCACACTGTGCAACGCCACAATAAAGACACGAGCCTGCGAAACCGAAGCACATACCATCTGATGACTGTTCCTTCTCCAGCAGTTCATCGTTCAGCGCTGTCGTTACGGGGCGCATCATGTCGTCTGCTGCGGATAGGGGCAAGGTCTTGTCATAC
Organism: Prevotellaceae bacterium UBA3849; assembly: GCA_002392645.1. Lineage (GTDB taxonomy): Bacteria > Bacteroidota > Bacteroidia > Bacteroidales > Bacteroidaceae > Prevotella. The sequence goes on along the minus strand of DGHL01000071.1, from coordinate 62,582 downwards.
GGCGTAACCTTCACGCCGATAATCTGAACCCTGTCATACCTCTGAAGCACCGTGAGCGGGTCATGGTCAAACGGTGGACAGCCATAGCGCCGCCCGTAGTTACCGCACTGCTGACACAGTTTCAGGAAATAGTCAGCCCTGCGAAATCTCTTGATATACGTCTTTGCGTCAAGCTCCGCCGTATATCTCTCCGTGGTGTATGTGGCGTATTTATGGTTATCTGACATTGTTATTAATACGTATCTGCGTTCAAGCAGCAAAGGTACACAAAAATTCCGAATAAAGAGTGTGAACAGATTAAAAGTTTAAGAATAATAAACATTGCGAGCTTAATTGCCAACGATAGAAGGGAAAAAATGCTTGAGTTTTGACTTTTTTGCGTCTTAAATAAAGTTTTTCGACAATTTATTCTTTATTTTGACTTCTTTTTAGTACATTTGCACACGGATACTCTCTCGTTAGGTTATCCAAAGATAAAGATAAAAATTAGCAATAATGTAATAGCCTATGGTAAAATAAAACAGATATAAGGACATAATGCTGTGCACGACCACTGGTCGCTTTGCACAGCCAAGAACATCCACTTTCGATTCTTGTTTCAGATAATTGGGGAATTAAATGAAACTATCAAGAACAGAAGTAGGTAGTTCACGCCGTTTGGCGTGGGCATTTACTCGTTTAAGATAGTTAGGTTATCCCCAATACCTCTGAAACGTAAGCGAAGTAAATTGCTCACGTTTTTTTGTTTTTGCAAAACAATAATAATTTAGATGATTAATTATGAAACAGAATTATTTTTCAATTACATCGCAGAGAAAGCATGAAACTACTTTCAAACTCAACTTTGCTATGAGAGTTCTAACTGTTTTTGCTTGTTGTTGTATGGCTTTGCCTGTAACAGGCCAACAGAGGAGAACTTTAACACCTCAAAAGAGGAAAACCACAGTTTCTCAACCAAAGAAAACTTCGTTTGAATTTTATGTCTATGAGAATGCGACCTTCAAGAAGACAGGTGATACGAGTTATTATGTTGTTGATATGGGGAAAAAGAGTGCGCATCAATTATACACGGACGTTCTTTCGCATATTTCATCTATTTTCGAGAATCCAGATCGTGTAATAAGCAAGGTTGATGGTCGTTCTATCGTAATAAATGGGTATGCTGATAAGATCTCTTATTTTAAAGACATAGATGGCTATTCAAATTCTGTGAGTTTCAAATATAGAATAAAACTACAGTTTAAGGACGGCAAAATTCGTGTGAACGCCCCCGATTTGCCTGAGATATATACATCAAGTGCATGGGGCGATCGAAAACTTAGCAGTTATCCAACTAAATACATTGGTTATTTATTTGGAGGTGCAACTGCAGCCATGAAGAAAGATATTGATAAATATATCAATGCTGTTATAACCGCTATTGTATATGGTTCTAAGGATGATGAATGGTGACACAAATTATAGCATAAAAAAGAGACTTTTACTCATTTTGTTTCTTTTTATGGTCGTTTTTGCCTATGGTCAAAATAAACATTTGACCATTCTTGGTATCCCCATAACAGGTAGTATTACCACGTTCCAACAAAAGCTACTTGCCAAGAATTATCGATTGAATACAAGAGAGAACAAGTCGCTTCCTATAGGTCAACGAGAATTCAAAGGAAGATTTTCTGGGCATGAGTGTTCTTTGAGAGCCTATTATTTTCCTGATGATAAGATTGTTTATAAAGTCAGAGTATCCATTGATTTTGTTTATGAATCGAGTGCAGATAATGCATATAAGGAAATCAAAGGAAACCTTCAAAGAAAGTATAAAAATGCTTCAATAAAAACAGGAAGTACGGATGGACATGAGTCTATATCTGCAATGATTATTGATGAGGAAGATGATATTCTTGGTTTCATTGACTTATTAGTGTTTGAAGGAGATGACACTTATGATAATATACTTGTCATTGGCTATACAGATATGGATGGTTTTACAGAGGAGGAAAAGAAACATATGGATGATTTATAAGATATTTTGTGTAAAACATGAGTGCACTTGTAAAAGTATTTTTTTTATTTCTATAAAAGTGGTAAAGAAGGATGAAGATGTGAGATTGGGAATAAATATATTAATTTCTGATGAAATTAAGAATGCCAGAAAATGATAGAAAAAAATAGTTTAAGGAAAAATATTATATCATAATGACCTTAGCTCATGTGAATAAACACTAGATGTTAAAACCAAAAACTTGACTATATGAAACTTACAAAAGCAACAACGGATTTAATCTGTGAATTAGAGTACATCATTGGCAATCAGTGCTACAATCCAAATTCCCTTAACGGCTACACGCTGGAAGAAGGATGCGAATTCAGATATCCTGTCTATTACGAGAACAACGAGGGGGATGACACCAGAACTCGCTCTGTAATTAAAAATGTTGACAAATCAAAAATCAATACCATAAGATATAAATTTGGCTCTAACCATCTTTATATTGGTGAAGCCATTTTAAAAGTCTTGGAGAGATTGGAGAGCGAATATGGGCTTGATTTTAACGAATTGGCTAAGTTGAAAAGATAAGATGCCTGATTATATGACATTTCTTTTGCTTGGCTTTAACTTTAATTTTACAAGGGCAAATATAACTCCTGAATCAAAAGAAAAGCCATTGCAAGGGTAATTAAATTTTATTTAATTACAAAAAAGAAGAAGAAGAAGAACAGGAGGATGTAACGAATGATATTCGTATGATCTGTTAAGAAGATTAGGGTGGTTGAATAGCCTTGTGCAATAACTGCGGTTGCTTCTGCGTTTAGTATATAAAACAATTGTATATGGCAGAGCAAGAGAAATGGAAATGGCAGGAACCTGGTACTACATGGAAGGGTGTCGGCTTGTATCATGTTACTTTGACAATTCCTGACCGCAGGCCTCTCTTAGGGAGGCTTGAGGTGCCCGGCAATAATCCGGACAAGGCAGTGGTGAGGCGCTCGGTGCTGGGGAATGCGCTGGTGGAAAGTCTGCTGGGCATTCCGCATTATCATCCTGAGGTACAGGTGCTGCATTTCTGTTTGATGCCTGACCATCTGCATGCTGTGTTGTACGTAAGGCGAACTATGACCACTGGCATCCGGGGCGTGGTGAGGGGATTCTGGCAAGGAGCTAAGAAGCTGGGGAGAGCCTGGTCAGCGGCTTCTTCTTCTTTTGTCCCGAATTATATTCGGGGAAAATACCAAGAAGGACAGGGGTACAGCCAAGAAAAACCGGGAAACGGCCAAGAGGGACTTGGGGACAATAGCCTTCGGGAAGAAACGACGCGGCTGGAGACATCTGCGGCGAGCCTGCGTGAGCGACTGGGCGGGGAGAGCTATTGCCAGCTGTCTCCTGTCTTTACGGAGATGCCTTTCATCCGTCCGATGGGGCATAACACGCAACTGCCTAACACTATCAGATATATAGATATGAATCCTCAGCGGTTGGCCACCAAACGGCAGAAGCCAGGCTTCTTCTGTGTGCAAAGGAATATAGTGATAGGTGGACGCAGCTATGACGGTGTTGGAAACACAATGCTGCTGATGGCTGAGAAAATGGCTGTGGTGCACGTGCGCAGCGCATTGGTGAAAGCGGCGGAACGTGGCGACGTGGAGGCGTTGCGTAACTATAAGAACTCGTGTGTGTTGGCGGCTCGCAAGGGGGCTGTGATGGTGTCGCCATTCATCTCTCCTCATGAGAAACAGGTGATGCAGGTGCTACTGGATGAGCAGTGGCCGTTCATCTGTCTTACCGACAATGGCTTCCGCGATTATTACAAACCTTCGGATGCTCTTTTTGACGCCTGTGCAGCAGGGCGTGTCCTGATATTAAGTCCCTGGCAGTATGATGCCAATAAGCGTCACATCAGCCGTGCGGATTGTCAAGCGCTCAACAATATGGCAGAGGAAATAGCCCAGTACCATTTAACACTTTGATAGGTTTTACCCTATTTCGCTTTACAAATTGTCAAAATGAGAAGTGCCGCCAGAAAACTCAAAATAGAGTTTCTGGCGGCACTTTTTAGGTGTTTATGAGGGGAAAAATAGCTCATTCTGTGTCAAAGCATAGCTTTTACATTGTAATATGATAGCTTTTACCTCGTGAAAGCATAGCTTTTACAACGTAAAACGAATGCTTTTACGGCCTAATAAAAATCCGTGCCATCCGTGTCGTCTGTCTTAATTCGTTGTCACTGCAATGTTCCGTGAAATCAGTTTCTAATCAATGTCAGTGCGCATCCGTAATCTGAGAAATCCGTGTCATCTGTGGTAGAAGACCTGTGTGGCTATTCTCTGACGATAATCTCCTCTGCTGTCTTGCGAGTCTTCTCCTTCGGCGCGTCGGCGGCATAGCCGAGTGGAATGAGGACGGCAGGTTCTTCGTTGGCGGCGAGGGAGAACAACTTGTGGCACAAATCTGCGTCGAAGTTGCATACCCAGCAGGTGGCGAGGCCCTGTTCCGTTGCTGCCAGACAAAGGTGCTCCACTGCAATGGCGATGTCTATGTCGCCGTGGTGCTTGCCGTCAGAGCGCACCCACTCCTCATCGTGGAGTATAGAGGCAATGACATACATAGGGGCGGTAGTGAACCAGTCACGGTTATAACACTGGCGCAACTTCTCCTTGTCGCCGTCACTGCTGATGACGTGGAAGCGCCAAGGCTGTTTGTTTACTGCCGACGGAGCAAAGCGCACGCACTCCATCACATAGTCCACCTTCTCTTGTTCTACACTCTTTGCCTGATAGCTTCTGCAGCTGTATCTCTGTTTTACTAAATCGAGAAAATCCATAATATGCTAATTATATGATTGGGTCTGTTAATTCCAACATTCCTTCCAATTGTTCCACGGCATTGGTGATGTCCCCGGCAAACCTCTGATGGTCCTTCAGGAAGTCAGCCCTGCCGCCTGATATGGTATTAAGCAATTCGGGGTTCATATCGTCCACGTAGCTTGCTATGGCATACTCTATGTCATCCCTCTGCCAGTCGAGCGAAGAATGTATATACACGTTTCGCTTCTGATGCAGGAAACTGTATGCTGTCTCTATGCTGTCACGTGTTATCATGCGTCGTAGCCTATTGGTCGGAACTGTTTTTGATTGTCACTCCATACGAAGCCATGGCCATGGAGATAGTCTTTAATTTCCTGTGGTTCGCGATTGAAGGCGTAGCATAGTGACTCGAGCGAGTCAAACTCTTCATCGCGCAGCAGCATATTCACGCTCGATACAAGTATTGCCGGGTCTTTGGGTAAATATTCCATTGGATATCTTTATACAAATGTCTTTTTCACTGCAAAATTAAAACAAATATCTCAATAAAACAAAATCTATTTCAAAAAAATCGCGAAGGGCACCAGACTTTGTTAAAAGCCCGCAAGGAAGCGTTCTCTGCTTCAAGCAAGAAGTGGAGCAAAATGCTGTCTATATGGCAATAGCCCTGTAAACCTATGCTTTCTTTCTCCTAACGATTTCTCCGTATAGCCATCCACCTATGCCTGCGGCAAGGATTATGTATATCGGGTTTACGCCAAACAGCCATATAAGCAGTGCAGAGACGATGGGAATCCAGCAATTCAACCACCCTATCTTCGCCTTACGAGCCATATTGAACGTGGGCACCGCCATCAATGCCACCACAGCAGGACGTATGCCTGCAAACATTGATGCCACCCAAGGTATGTGCTGAAAGTTCTGGAAGAACATTGCTATGGCAAGTATTATCAATAGCGAGGGCAATGCCGTACCCGTGGCTGTAAGCAATGCTCCTTTTACCCCTCTCAGCCTATAGCCTATGAATATTGATATATTTATGGCAAATACTCCAGGACACGTCTGTGCCACGGCTATGAGGTCAAGAAACTGATCTTTTGCTATCCAGCCACGCTTATCTACCACCTCTGCCTCTATCAAAGGTATCATGGCATAACCACCTCCGAGGGTGAATAATCCTATACGAAAGAATGTCTTGAAAAGTTCTGCGCCCACTACTCTATTCCTTATTTTTCTGCAAAGGTAAACATTTTTTTGTTAATGACAATGGATTTTATCTCTACGCTTCTTCCTGTGCTTCAGAAGAAGCTGTGCCCGCGTTGCTCCTTTCCAACTTAAAATATATGAAACTGATAAGGAAGAGCAATATTCCTGCTATCAGGAAGCTGACGGGGCGATAGAATTCATTGTCGAACACTATGTCGAAGAACAGTAATTTCACCACACACACTATTGTCTGTACCAAGCCATAGAGTCGCAAGCCCTTGAAGCCAAGACGGAAGCCTGCTACTATAAATGCAACGGCTAACAGTATGCCTGCCAATGAAATAATATATGACACGGCAGAGAAACGCCACAATATTACGACTAACAGCCATGTGAATTTTCCTCCATTATAGATACTCAGCAGGTATTCAGGACAACGGCCTACCAAACTGTTAACTCGTTTCAGGTTCATTACTGCAAGCATAAGTGTCAGTGCTATGAGCATAAAGGTAACGATTTGCTCACTGTTTTCTATAGTATGGAGAATGAAAAGGTTGTCATGATAAGAGTAGAGCAAATATGTTCCAAACAATGATAGTGCCTCATGCATAAAGTTACAAAACTTAAATGAGAACGCCTCTAACTGTTTCGTAACAGGATTGAACTGGAAACGCATTAAGCCGCAGGATATGACGAATAATGCTATGAGTGCCCATGTTTCCGCTCCTCCTATGATATCCATGATATATAGCGCATGAATAAAGCATGGCCATAAGACGGCATGACATATCTTGTCAAACTGAGTATAGTGTCGATAAGTCCATATAGTGGATGCTGTAAGTACAGCCAAATACATAAAGTATGCAGTAAACCTTGGTCCGGAATCTATGCTTGCCAACATATTTATATAAAACAGAATGTAGCAGGCTAACTTCACCTTGTCAGAGGGGCGAATGTATGCCAACGTCCAAAGCATAAATGATGCTACCAGACCTACAATCGGATTACCATAAACCGACGGTATATTTATGATTTGATAATCATCTGATATTAATCTTACCGGTAGTGCCATCACTGCCAAGAACAAACATACGCAAATAAGGAAGCCTTGATTAGGAAATCCCTGACCGCTTTCCGGCAATGTCTTTAATCCCTTGCAGATTAAGACAAGCGCCATGCAACAAAGCATGATGTAACAACATTCTGGGTCAATAAAGTTACATACATACAATTCGATAATTCCAAAGGCTAAGCCTGACAAGAGAGTCATTCTTTCCAACAAGTCACTGCGACGCCATATCAATCCTCCAAACGCTGATAACGTTATCAGGTATACCAACGCCTTGCCTTGTAGATAATACTTGTACGAATATTCTCCTTCTCCTACGGTGTAGTCTATAGTCAAGCATTGGACATAAGAGATAACATAGAGGAACAGGTAGAAATAGCCCAGATACCTGAACTTGCTGTTATCGCAGTATAGTCCGATACCTAATGCCAACACTGCCGGAACCCAATGCGTGCCAAACCACTCATGATAGAATGCTCCGAAATTCAAACTTGGAATGACGTATGCCGTAAACAATATCATAGACACTATAAGAATACGTCCTCCATTTGTGTCAGCATAGCTGAATATCTTTGAGAATAATATACAGAATCCAATAAGTGTGATGCTCAGCAAGACACTCCACATCCAGTGATTGGCAAATGCAGGATGGCCAAGGTATGTCATATACAATACCTGGTAGATATTCTCAAATGAGAATTGCGTAGCGCAAGCAAGGAATACTATCAGGGACAGGCATGTAGGTAAAGCGAATATTATTTTGTAGCTGACCTTATTGTTATAATGAACAAGCTGGCCTGCCAATACAACTGCCGTTGTCAGGAAGATTGTCAGCAACAGGAGGTTGCTGTTGCTGTATATTCCCGCCATAAGTAACATTACCAATGGGAATTGTATGAGAAGCCATGCGTCACGTTTGTAAGAATGTGAGATGTTTGCAAAGAATAATGCTGTAACACTAATAAGATATACCCATAATCCAATAGAGGAGTCACTCCATCGCTGCACTGTCATATATGCAGACACCAAGATGCCTACGTAACATATATAACTGAACATGACAGACCTGTACCTGCTAAGCACGGTCATTACGGCTATCCATATAACCACGCATGCCATCAGGGTGTATTCAGATAATACTCCAAGTGTAAAATGTGAAACTAAAGCAGTGATGTAACAGCTGGCGGTTCCACATCCTGCCAAGGCTGCAAACAGACTTTTGTAACGGCCCTCCTGCTTCATCTTCCACATACCGAGGGCTGTAACTCCCAAACTGCCTGCACCCATCAGCAGTGCCTTCATAAGGTTTGTAAGATAAGGTTGAATAAGACTTGCAAACATTATCAAGGCAAAAATAATCAGGGCAGAACCGGCTATCGGTATAACTTTCTTGCCTATCTTCAACTCTAAAGACTGAGTCTCTGGTGCTTCTTCTGCCTGTTCTTCTGCCGTTTCTGTGTCTTCAGATAAAATGACTTCTGTTTTCTCTGATGCTGATGTATTCGCAACTGTTTCTTTAACTGTAGTCTGCTCAGTGACGTACTCTTCCTTTGAAGTCTGCTCAGTAATGAGCTCTTCCTTTCTGATTTGCTCTGCAACGGTTTCTTCCGCAGGAGCCATAGTGTATGGAGTAAACACAGAGTCTTCCTCTATTGGCTTTGCTGCCGGACACAGTGGTTCCGTCTGCACCTTCTCTGCTTGTGTCACGCGCTGAGTTGTATCAGACACGCTTTGTATGTTTTGCAGTGCCATCTTTCTGAGTTCGGCTACCTGTGCTTCCAATTCGCACACGCGTTCTTCCAAACTCTTTTTATGGTTTGTACTGTCCATGTTATACCTATTAAGATGTTATTATTTACAGTATGTATTTCGAGTACAAATTTACATAAAATATTTGAATAAAATGCACATAAACGAAAATTTTTCTAATAAACACACAACAACGAATTAAGATTGTTTTCACTTTGTCATAAAAAAGGCATTTTTGCTTACACTTTGACTTTTTTATACTTTCAGCTTCACTAAGCAAAATAGAGAAAATGGATGCCGAAAATTGCTCTTAAACTGCCCAATTTGGTGAAATATATTGTCCGAGTGGGTAAAATTCATCATATTTTACCCACTCGGGCAACGTAATTTGATAGCTTTTATGATCTAATTTGATAGCTTTCACACTGTAAAAGCTATGCTTTTACGATGTAATATGATAGCTTTTACAATTTGCGAAAAATCCCACTACTGATTATCAATAAGTTACAAATATCAATTTTTTACCCAAATTTACGAATAATTCCCCATCGCTGGATTTTATCGTACAGAAAATAAAGTGCGAAAAATCAATATGTAAGCAAAGCAAGCTTTTGGGTGACAAAATGATTTTTGATCGCTCAGTGCTCCTTTAGAGCAGAAACGAAAAAACGCGCCTTGTCAACAAAATTGACAAGGCGCGTTACTTTATGAATGTTGTACACTTACTTTGATATCTTCTCAATCCACTTGCGAGCATTTACGAATGCTTCGTGCCATGGAGTAACCTCGTCGGTCAGACGGCGCTCCTCTGGATAGTAACCGCACTGCCATGGGAACTGGGTACGTTCTGGGTGTGGCATGATGGCGAGGTGACGTCCGTCCTTGCTTGCCAGTGCAGCCACGTTGTATGCAGAACCATTAGGGTTGGCTGGATACTCCGTATGGTTGTACTTAGCTACTATGTTGTATTCACCCTCTGCCAGTGGCAGGTTGAACTTACCTTCTCCATGTGCTACCCAGCAACCAATCTTCTCGCCTGAGAGAGAACCGAACATTACAGAGTCGTTCTGAGGTATCTGCAGGGTTACGAAGGTTGACTCGAACTTATGTGAGTCGTTGTGAAGCATCTGAGCGTAGTCACGGGCATCGCTCACAGCGTGGTCATTGTTAAGCAATCCAAGCTCTACCATGAGCTGGCAGCCGTTGCAGACACCAAGTGAAAGGGTGTCCTTACGAGCATAGAACTTATCAAGTGCCTCCTTAGCCTTAGGGTTGTAGAGGAATGCACCTGCCCATCCCTTAGCAGAACCGAGCACGTCAGAGTTAGAGAAGCCACCACAGAATGCTACGAGGTTAACCTCCTCCAATGTCTCGCGGCCAGTGATAAGGTCTGTCATGGTAACGTCTTTAACATCGAAGCCTGCCATGTAGAATGAATATGCCATCTCGCGCTCAGAGTTCGTACCCTTCTCACGGATGATAGCAGCAACAGGACGCTTGCCTTCCGGACGTGGTGTCGCCTTCAGGGCTTCACCCTTAACAGACCACTTTACTGGGATGTTCTTGTAGTTCACGAAGCGCTCTGCTGCCTTGCCGTTGAAGCTCTGACGACGGTCGAGCAGGTAAGAAGTGCTGTACCATACGTCACGGAGTTCGTTGATGTCAAACTCGAATGTCATCTCACGGTCAGCCAGCTTACCGTTAGGTACGGAAGCATTGCTTACAGTCTTGGTGATGACAATCTTGCGGTCTGCCATGCTGAAGTCTGGGTTACCAATCTTAGCGTAGCCTACGCCTGCATCCTCGAGAATCTTCTTCACGCGGCTTGCATCAGCCTCGTTAACCTGTATGATGACGCCAGGGTTCTCAGCAAAGAGCACCTTAACGATGTCACCATCCTGTATCTTGTCAAGGTTCAGCGTCATGCCGCCCTTGGTGTTAGCAAAGCACATCTCAAGCAGGGCTGTTATCATACCACCGGCAGAGATGTCGTGACCTGCGAGCACGAGTCCTTCGTTGACGAGCTGCTGTATAGCCATGAAGGCATCGCGGAAGTATTCTGCGTTCTTGACTGTAGGAACGTCAGAACCGACCTTGCCCATAGACTGAGCGAAGGCTGAACCGCCAAGTTGCAGCTGGTCGAATGAGAAGTCTATGTAGTACAGGCGTGATGCCTTTACCTCTTTTAATACAGGAGAAACGACCTTCTTAATGTCGCTAACCTCACCGCCTGCGCTGACAATTACAGTACCTGGGGCGATAATCTTCTTGCCGTCAGGGTATTTCTGTGTCATACTGAGTGAGTCCTTACCTGTTGGTACGTTGATCTGCAACTCGCAGCAGAAGTCAGACAGTGCCTTCACTGCCTTATACAGACGAGCGTCCTCGCCCTTCTGTGCGCGGCAAGGCCACATCCAGTTTGCTGAGAGTGATATAGAGTCCATACCGTCAGCCATAGGAGCCCAAACGAGGTTTGTCAGTGCCTCTGCTACAGAGAGCACAGAACCAGCCTCTGGGTTTGCCAATGCAGCCTGTGGTGCGTGGCCTATAGATGTAGCGATACCCTTTGTTCCTGTGTAGTCAAGAGCTACAGCACCACAGTCAGAGAGTGGCAACTGCAGTTCGCCCTGACACTGCTGACGTGCCACACGGCCTGTTACTGAACGGTCAACCTTATTGGTGAGCCAGTCCTTACATGCCACAGCCTCAAGCTGAAGCACGTTCTTCAGGTAATCTGTAAGCTGAGCATTAAGGGTAGAACCCTCGCTGATGCCAGACTGGTCGTAAGTTACCACGTCGTACTTGCGCTCCACGGTCTGGTCTTCCATCACTGTCTTAGGTGATGAACCGAACATCTGCTCAACAGCGAGGTCGAACGGACGTATGCCGTCAGCCTGCTCAAAAGCAAAGCGGTGGTCGCCGGTGGTCTCACCAACGGTGTACATAGGAGCACGCTCACGGTCGGCAATCTTCTGCACATGCTCTATGGCACTCTCATCAATGAGCAGTCCCATACGCTCCTGTGACTCGTTAGCTATTATCTCCTTTGCAGACAGAGTCTTGTCGCCGATAGGCAGTTTGTCCATGTGGATAAGACCGCCACACTCCTCAACCAACTCTGACAGACAGTTTACGTGACCTGCACTGCCGTGGTCGTGTATAGATACTATTGGGTTGTTGTCCTCTTCGCCGAAGGCACGTATTACGTTGTATGCACGCTTCTGCATCTCTGGGTTGG
>DGHL01000071.1:0-50465 GCA_002392645.1 Prevotellaceae bacterium UBA3849 | reverse complement strand
GCATCTCTGGGTTGGCACGCTGAACAGCGTTGAGTTCAATGCCACTTGAGTAGCGTCCTGTCTCTACAGATGATACAGAGCCTCCGCCCAGTCCGATGCGGTAGTTCTCACCACCCATCACTACGACCTTGTTACCTGCCTGAGGCTTACCCTTCAGACAGTCGCGCTCCAAGCCGTAGCCTACGCCACCGGCAAGCATGATAACCTTGTCGTAAGCATACTGCTCTTCCTTCTCCTGATGCTCGAAGGTAAGCACAGAACCGCAGATAAGCGGCTGGCCGAACTTGTTTCCGAAGTCAGAAGCACCGTTAGAAGCCTTGATAAGAATCTGCTCTGGAGTCTGATACAACCACTTACGTACTGGCATGATTTTCTCCCAGCCATGGCTGGTGCTCTCCTTGCGAGGATATGATGTCATATAAACGGCTGTGCCGGCAATAGGCCATGAACCTACACCACCGCCCATACGGTCACGAATCTCACCACCTGTACCAGTAGCAGCACCGTTGAATGGCTCTACGGTAGTAGGGAAGTTGTGAGTCTCAGCCTTCAGTGAGATGACAGACTTCACCTTCTTTATCTTATAGAGGTCTGGATTTGCATGGTCAGCAGGTGAGAACTGCTCAATCTCCGGACCAGCAGAGAATGCCACGTTATCCTTGTATGCAGACAGAATCTTGTTAGGATTCTCCTGTGTGGTCTTCTTAATCATCTGGAAGAGTGAAGACTCCTTCTCCTCACCGTCGATGATGAATGTACCACCGAATATCTTGTGACGGCAGTGCTCTGAGTTAATCTGTGCAAAACCGAACACCTCAGAGTCTGTAAGTGGACGACCGAGCTGCTTCTCAACCTTGTGCAGGTATTCTATCTCCTCCGCAGACAGAGCGAGACCTTCCTGCTCGTTGTATTCCTCAAGGTTATCAATGTGCTTAATGGGCTCAGGCTTGATGTCAACGGTGAATATGTCCTGATCAAGTCCGTCATAGAGGCGCTGCAACATTGGGTCGGCTCCCTCCACGTCGTCGATGGTAGGAGCGTCATTGGTCTTGAATTTTGAAGCATCAACAGGGAAATACTCCTCTATTCGGCTGATGCCCTTTATTGCCATGTTCTGTGTTATCTCCACGGCATTTGTACTCCACGGAGTAATCATCTCGCGGCGTGGGCCAACGTAGTAACCGTTCATACTCTGTGCGTCCACGAGCGTTGCATTGCCGTAGAGCCAGCACAATTCCTTTGTCTCCTGTTCATTGGGCTGATGGTCTATCGCAGTCGCAATGATGTTGTCAGAAGGTGTCTTGAAAAATATTATCATTGGTTTTTCGTTTTTGTTTTTCTTCTTTTGATGCAAAGGTACAAAGTTTTTCTGAAACCACAAAATTATTCCTGCTAAAAAATGACAAGCACGCAGATTGATAGCCTATCATTCTGCGTGCTTGTCATTAATTTGGCTTTTCTTCGTACTTTATTTGTATGACGGGAAGATATCGTCGAGTGTAAGTCTCCTCACCTGCCCCATCTTTTGAAGCGACTGCATATCCAGTTCTTCTTCATTTCCGAGAATCATATAGCGCAGTGGTTTCCCCTTAATGTTATCCTGTTCAAATTTAAGGATGTCGTTAAGTGTAAGAGTCGGAACCTTTTCATAGATAAGCTTATTGACATCATAGTCTATCCCTAGATACTGTGCCCTGAGGTAACTGCTTAGTATGCCTATCCTTGTAGTGCGTTGAGCCGCTATAGTCTTCATTATACTCTGTTTGGCTGTATTGAACAGCGTCTCGGACTGTGGCAACGTATCCGTTATTTCATTGAACACACGTATGCAGTCCATCATCTTATCGTTCTGCGATATTATATGCTCCTGATAATATTCCTTTTCTTCCTTGCGGTTTGGTGTCACGTATGCCGCCCACGCATTGTATGCAAGTCCGCGTGCCTCTCGCAGTTCCTGGAATACTATGGCGTTCATGCTGCCACCAAAATACTCATTAAAAAGCTTTACTACAGGTACATTCCCTACGTCAAGTTTTTTTCCTTCACTGTGTACCATACGCATATTGATATTCTTCGCATCGTATGGGGCTACGAGTATCTCCGTATCTGTAGTAATCTTTTTCTCGCGCACTTTGTTTTTTGGCACGTCGGCAAGCGTCTTCACCGTCTTGTGGTTCTTGCTTATAATAGCTGACAATTCATTCATGTCTGCAGGTCCCCAGTACAGCACAGTGTGCTTCATGCCGTTAAGTGCTTTCAACAGATCGATATACACATTAGCTGTCGCAGAGCGCAGTTCGTCTATCGTCACGACATCCTTCACCGGTGATTCCTCGCCATATATGCCATACTGTACCAATGCATTGTAGCATGCGTTTTGATTAGTACGTGTCTCCATACGTGCTTTCTGCACTTGATCTATATACTGACCATACACTTCGGCATCTGGCTGCAAATTGTTTATGATATCATCGAGCATCTTTACAGCCTGTGGCATATTCTGCTGCAAGCCTGACAATGTAAATTCCATCGTTTTGTCACCAACAGAATAGCTGTACGAACATGCTATATCATAGAATTTACGCTTTATCTGCTCTATGCTCTCACGCTTTGTACCGAAGAGTCCGAAAAGGTCTTCCGCCACATCATAGCGACGATCGGCATCCGTACCGAACTCATAGCGGTAAACCAACGTAAAACGATCATCCTGTTCATTCTTTTTATACAGTACAGGCAGTCCGCTACGAGTAGTGCCTTTAGTGAGATCTTTCTCAAAATCAAGGAACTGCGGATGTATCGGTTCCGTCTCCATCTTCCCAAACTTTTCAATCAAACTGCTCCTGAGGTCACGATTACTCGGTATGGCAGTTATCTCTGGCTTGTCTATCTTCACTATGGTAGTGTCCTCACCTTTGCGCTTATACACACTGATATAGTTATCGCCAAGGTGTTCCTTTACCCATGCCATGATGTCTGCCTTTGTAAGCTTTGCCATACGGTCAAGCTTGCCTACTTGCTGGTTCCACGAAGTGCCGTTTATATAGCTGTCCACCATCTGCCTAACCCTACTGAGGTTATCATCCAATGCGTTCAACTCTGACAACTTCTCGTTTGCCACTATGCTTGCTATCAGTTTCTCATCCCAATCACCAGCCTTTATCTTCTCAAGTTCGCCAAGCATCAGTGCCTTCACCTCGTCAAGAGTCTGTCCTTCATTCGGCGTTCCTTGGAATAGGAATATGCTGTAATCCTTCAATTCCCATATTCCACTGCCTGCCCCTAGCACCTTCATCTTTTGGTTCAGGTCAAGGTCTATCAAACCAACATCGCCATTGCTCAACAGCATGTCAACCATCGTTATGGTATCATTCTGCAGAGAAGAAGCGCCATTCAGCCTCCATCCTATCATGACATTCTCAGTCTCCTGTCCAAGTACGGTGGTATCTTGAGGTGCAACGATGGCAGGCTGAGCAGGAAACTGTCGCGGACTGATGTCGTCGCCTGCCTTCCAATCACCGAAATACTTTTCAAGTATCTCTATTGTATTGTCGGGATCAAGGTCGCCAGCCATACAGACAGCCACATTATTAGGACGATAGTACTTATCGTAATAGTTGCGGATGTTCACCTGTGAAGGATTCTTCAGATGCTCCTGCGTACCTATCGTAGTCTGCGTACCGTAAGAATGCGTTGGAAAGAGTTTTGCCAGCAATGCCTCTATAGCCTTACGGCTGTCCTTTGTCATACTGATATTCTTCTCCTCATACACAGCTTCAAGTTCCGTATGGAAGCCGCGCATCACCATATTCTGAAAGCGGTCGGCTTGAAGAATAGCCCAGCGTTCTATCTCGTTTGATGGTATATTCTCCACATAGCACGTGACGTCGTATGATGTGTAGGCATTCGTACCCTGGCTTCCTATCATCGACATCATTTTGTCATACTCATTTGGTATGTTATATTGCGCCGCAAGCTGCGACACTGAGTCTATCTCATGATATTTCGCCTTACGCTCTGCCTGATTCGTCAGCGTGCGGTATTCCTCATACAAATCACTGATTTTCTGCAGTAATGGTGCTTCCAACGCATAGTTTGTCGTACCAAACTGCTTTGTTCCCTTGAACATAAGGTGCTCAAGGTAATGTGCCAGTCCGGTAGTCTCTGCCGGATCATTACGCGAACCGGTGTTTACGGCTATGTGTGCCGTCACGCGTGGCACTTCCTTATTCACAGACAAATACACTTTCAGTCCGTTATCAAGAGTGTATATGCGTGTCTGCATTGGATCTCCCGGCACTGTAACGTATGGTCGGGCGCACATATACTGTGCCGCCAGCGAACATATCAATGCCAGCAAGGCTATGATAGCGATATGCTTTTTCATTTTTAATCTATGTTTTTAGGTAGGTCTTTTTTATTTCTTCCTCAAATTACGCATATATGGAAATTATCCGTAGGCGATTTATATCTTATGAATAGCACACTACTTTATCGACTCCAGGAAGTCAGTCAGCTGCTCATCGCTCACGTCGCCCATCTCATACTCTCGCTCTGCATCGCGACGCACGGCGTTTTTCCATTCTTCAAATGCCGGTTCCACTTCTGCGTCATTCTCTGCGTATCCCTTCCATTGCTCGTAGCTTTCGTATATATCAAGGAACCGTTCCTCAAGCGTAGTGATGTCTGCTATGTCGCCATTCTGTATGTCTTCGTCTATCTGTTGCACAGTCTCTGTAGGCGCAAGCAGTCCGAGCAGGTCTGTCCACTCTGCCACATCACCGGCATTTCCATACATACGCAGCGCAAGGTCATAGTAATACAGTCCACGGTGCAATGACGCCGAACTGATAGTAAATCCCTTGCATGAGTATTCCTCTGCATCAAACCCCTGCTCTTCCTGCAGTCTGTCTAGAAATTCCACACCAGCCTTTATACGTTCTATTACGTACGGCGAGAGCCAGTCAAAGGTTATCAGCGACTTACGTCCGTCCTGCGGACGCTTGTCGCGCTTAGGCCATTTCATCACATCACGATATGTTCCTACGGTACACAGGTTCTGTCCAGGCATCACGCTTGTCTTTCTGCCATTGCCTATCACGTATGAGAACGGCAGCATCGACGTATCAGGATGAGTCTGTATTTTGTTCATTGCCATAGAGAATGCTCCTATCTGTGCTGGCCATAGTATGTGCGCCCCGCTGGCAGTCTTGGCTCCTCGCTCCATGGTGCCATAGTGTATTGGTCCCATCTTGTAGGCATGGTTTGAAAAATTGGTGCCTGAGCCCGCATTATAGAATGAATACTCACCTCCAATGAGCAGTGACGACTTATGATGACTAACAGAGAATGGTCCGCAGAGTGCCGCACAAGCCTCGCCGTTGTCCATGTGGGAATTGGCGAAGAACAAGGAATTCTCTGACGTAAAGCCTCTGCCTATATGGCAAGCCTCGCCAACAAAACTATCATAGAGTTTCGCTCCGTCAACTATCGTGGCACCTGCCTGTGCTATCACGTTTTCCATTATCACGTCGTCACCTATATATATAGGGGCTTCAGGTGTAACGCTCAGCGTGCAGTCTATCAGCCTTGAAGCTCCGCACAACTCGCAGTTGTCACCTATCATCACGTTTGTCAGCTCACGACAGTCGTTTATTGTAACACCATTGCCTATCGTGGTGCATGCTATCTCATTCTCCCTTAGGTGCTTGTTCACTATCCCGGTCAGCTTGCCAAACAATGCCTTGTCTTCCGACCTGCTTATCATAAGGGCAGCCATCTGCGCAGACAGGTCACTGTAAAGTATCACATTGCCATCGCCAGCCTCATTCTTCACGCTTACCGTCACCCCTTGTCCGAAGCTTGCTCCGTCGGTGGTGCGTATTATGCCGATGTTGGCCAGTCGCACATTAGAACCTATGCGCACCTCACCATCAAAGCGCACATTATATATATTGTTGGCCAGGAAGTCGTCTGCCACCCATACTGCTTCCCAGTTATTGCTGTGGCATCCATGCTCCTCAAGCACAGCCAACTCGCTAAGCGTAAGATTTCTGTATGTCATTTCGTTTGCATTTTTTATTTATTCCTCACTAACATCGTTCCACAGAAAGTCGTTATACGGATATTTCTGTACATGAAGCTCGCGTACCTTCTTATATATTACGTTGCGGAATTCATCAACGTTCTGTTTTTCCTTTGCCGATATGAAGATACAGCCAAGGTTATTTACGCTCTGTTCCTCCGTAATGCGTGCCATCCACGTATTGCGCAGTTCGTCAAGTGATATCTCGTTTTTCTTGACCGGTGTAAGGTCGTCTGCCTCTTTCTCCGTCCATGTATATGCGTCTATCTTGTTAAAGACAATCATTGACGGTTTGTCGGCACAACCCAGGTCGGCAAGTGTCTTCTCCACCACTTTTATCTGCTCCTCAAAGTCAGGATGACTGATGTCCACCACGTGCAGCAACAAATCAGCCTCACGTGTCTCATCGAGCGTTGACTTGAACGAATCAACAAGGTCTGTAGGCAACTTTCGTATAAATCCCACAGTGTCGGCAAGCAGGAACGGCAGGTTCTCTATCACCACCTTTCGCACGGTAGTGTCAAGCGTAGCAAAGAGTTTGTTCTCTGCAAATACTTCACTCTTCGCCAGCATGTTCATGATGGTTGACTTACCCACGTTGGTATATCCCACCAACGCTACACGTATCAGCCTACCACGGTTCTTCCTCTGCGTAGTTTTCTGCTTGTCTATCTCTGCCAGTCGTTCCTTCAGCAACGACATACGATTGAGGATAATACGGCGGTCCATCTCAAGCTGCGTCTCACCAGGTCCACGCAGTCCCACAGAACCTTTGCCACCGCCACTACCAGAACCGCCACCCTGTCGCTCAAGGTGAGTCCACAAGCGCTGCAGTCGTGGTAACATGTAGCGATACTGCGCCAGCTCCACCTGCGTCTTAGCATTGGCAGTCTGTGCGCGCATGGCGAAAATGTCGAGGATAAGACTGGTACGGTCAAGAATCTTAACCTTCAGCTCAGCCTCAATGTTTCGCATCTGCTTTGCAGAGAGCTCATCATCGAATATTACCATACCCACGGGCTGAGGTCCGTCGCCCTCTTCAGGGTAGTGCAGTTCCTCATTCCACTCATCGTAGGCTTTTTCTTGTTCCTCTATATATTGGCGTATCTCCTGCAGTTTACCGCTTCCGACATAAGTTACGCTGCTCGGTCCGTTCACTCGCTGTGTAAAGCGTTTCACCGTTACGGCACCGGCAGTGTCGGCAAGGAATTCCAGTTCGTCAAGATATTCCTTAGTCTTCGCCTCATTCTGCTGTGGTGTTATCAATCCGACCAGCACGGCGGTCTCTGCTTTTGCTTCTGATATTACAAATTCTTTCATTAAAAAGTATTTTTCAATTCTTCAATCCTTAAATCCTTCAGTTCTTCAATTCTTCAATCCTTAAATTCTTCAATTCTTCAACTGATTGCAGCCCAGTCCACGTTAGACTTGCGTATCTCCCGCAGGCGATTCCAGAGCATGGCATGCTGTGGAGCATTACATTCCGGGTCGGCATCTATTATCTTCTGAGCCTCATCGCGTGCCATCTGAACCAACTGTCCGTCCTGTGCTATGTTGGCAATCTTCAGGTCAAATGCCATGCCACTCTGCTGCGTACCTTCCAGGTCACCGGGGCCACGCAGTTTCAGGTCAGCCTCTGCTATCCGGAAGCCATCGTTCGTCTCACACATTATATCGAGGCGTTTTCGTGTTTCCGACGATAGTTCCCTGCCGCTGACAAGTATGCAGTATGACTGGTCAGCACCACGTCCTACACGTCCACGCAACTGGTGAAGCTGAGACAGTCCGAACCTCTGCGCCTCCATTATCACCATTACGCTGGCATTTGGTACGTTCACGCCCACCTCTATCACCGTCGTTGCCACGAGCATCTGCGTCTCGCCACGCGCAAAGCGCTGCATCTCTGCCTCCTTCTCCACCGGCTTCATCTTGCCATGCACCTTACTGAGGCTGAAATCAGGGAATACTTCCTGCAGATGCGCAAAACCAGCCTCAAGGTCCTGCAGGTCCATCTTCTCGCTTTCCTTTATAAGCGGGAAAACCACATATACCTGCCTACCCTTTGCCACCTCGGTGCGTATGCCATTATACAGACTCACCGTCTGGTCTTCGTACTTATGCAGTGTCTGTATGGGCTTGCGTCCCGGTGGCAATTCGTCTATCACACTTACGTCGAGGTCGCCGTATATGGTCATAGCAAGCGTGCGCGGTATCGGCGTGGCTGTCATCACGAGTATATGCGGCGGGTTGGTGTTCTTCGCCCACAATTTTGCTCTCTGCGCCACTCCAAAGCGGTGTTGCTCGTCTATGACGGCTATGCCAAGGTTACTGAACTGTACGTTGTCTTCTATCACGGCATGCGTGCCCACGAGTATCTTGACACTACCGTCAAGCAGTCCGTCCATGACAGCCTTGCGCTTCTTACCCTTGACTATGCCCGTAAGCAACTCTACGTGCACATCCATGTCATGCAGGAATTCCTTTATGGTGGCAAGATGCTGCTCTGCCAGAATCTCAGTAGGTGCCATCATCACTGCCTGGAAACCGTTATCGACGGCTATCAGCATTGCCATCAGCGCCACAAGCGTCTTGCCTGAGCCTACATCGCCCTGTACGAGTCGGTTCATCTGCCTGCCGGTGTTCATGTCCTTCTGTATCTCGTGCATCACTCGCTTCTGTGCTCCGGTCAGTTCAAACGGCAGGTTTTTAGAATAAAACTCACGAAACACGTCACCTACCTTTGGAAACAGGTAGCCTTTGTATTTCTTCCTGTTGTTAGAGGCGTAGCGCAGTATGTTGAGTTGTACGTAGAACAGTTCCTCAAACTTCAGTCTTTCGCGTGCATGCAGCATCTCGTACTGGTTGTGCGGATAGTGTATGCATCGCATTGCTGTATCCCTGCTTACGAGGTGCAGCGGATTCGTTATATAGTCAGGCAGGGTTTCTGGCAATGGAGGCAGTTTCGTGAGCAGTGTCTTCGTTATGCGCTCCATGGTGCGCGACGTTACGCCTGCCTTCTTCATCTTCTCCGTAGTTACGTAGTAAGGCTGCATACCCATGTCATTAAGCGACAACGTCGATACATCATCCATGTCAGGATGACTTATCTGAAAGCGCCCGTTGAACACGGTAGGTTTGCCGAACACTATGTATTCCTTGCCTACCTTATGACTCTGCACCACCCACTTCACACCAGAAAACCACACAAGGTCTATCACTCCGGTGCCATCGCTGAAGTGGCCTACAAGCCTTTTCTTCCTGATTCCCATGTCAAAGGTCTCAAACGACAGTATCTTGCCTTTCAATTGAACGAAGGGCATGTCTGACGTCAACTCGTTGGCATGGTATATCTTGCTTCTGTCAACATATTTGTAGGGGTAGTATTCTAACAGATCGCCGAAACTATGGATACCCAACTCTTGGTTGAGTATCTTCTGTCTTTGCGGTCCTACTCCCGTAAGATATTTTATGTCTTGATCAAGAATACTGCTCACTGAGTGCAAAGGTAATAACTTTTCGCGAAACGGCAAAATAATTCATGCAAAATCTGCGCACTTTCCAAACACTACAAAAAAACGCAAAATAGAGTTTTCACACAGAAAAACCATCCCGTGTCACAGAAAAATCCGCACAGCCGTCTTCTCGTTTTTTTCGCTTTTGGTTGCAAAAGCATAGCTTTTATACTCCTAAATGACATTTTTTACGTTGTAAAAGCACCCACTTTACACAGTAAAAGCATAGCTTTCACACTACAAAAGCTATGCTTTTACCCTTAAACGATGCTTCTTTAGCACCTCTAAGCCAGATGCTCTAGCTGACTATCAGATAGTTACGCTCTATTCGTAAATTTTGCGCTATTTCGCGCCTAAAATCACTTTGGTGATTTTGAACGCAAGGAAACGCAAGTTAAATACGATTCCTAAGCCTTAATCTTCGGATATTTTCTCAGCCATCCGTCAAGGCGCAGACGCATTACGCCGAAGAATGCCTCGCCGAATATGCCGCCGCTCATCTTGCTGACGCCTTCCCTGCGGTTAACGAATATCACCGGTACTTCCTTTATCTTGAAACCTATCTTATAGGCGGTGAACTTCATTTCTATCTGGAAGGCATAGCCCTTGAAGCGTATCTTATCGAGCTCTATGGTCTCAAGCACGCGGCGCTTGTAGCACTTGAAGCCCGCAGTGGTGTCGTGAACCTTGAAACCCGTGACAAGACGCACGTATTTTGATGCGAAATACGACATCAACACCCTGCCTATAGGCCAGTTCACCACGTTCACACCGCTTACATAGCGTGAACCTATGGCTACGTCATAACCTTCATCGGCGCAGGCGCTGTAAAGGCGTGGCACGTCGTTAGGGTCATGACTGAAATCGGCATCCATCTCGAATATGTATTGGTAGTCGTGCGCCAAAGCCCACTTGAATCCCATGATGTAGGCTGTACCGAGACCAAGCTTGCCTGAGCGTTCCTCTATGAACAACTGACCGCCAAACTCTGTGTCGATGAGTCGGTGTACTATCTCCGCAGTGCCATCAGGCGAACCATCGTCTATAACGAGTATGTGGAAACTCTTCTCCAACGAGAATACGGCTCTTATGATTTTCTCAATGTTTTCCTTCTCGTTGTATGTGGGAATGATTATAATACTGTCACTCGGTTTCATTTTTTTACGCGTTTTCGTTTTTCGCATGCAAAAGTACGAAAAAAACTTTAAACTCTTTGTTCTTTTAAGAATATTTTGTACTTTTGCATTGTTTTTTATGCAACTAAACGAATTTTTGCGTATTTATGGCAAGTCTTCACAGTCGAAGGCTCTGCTGTCGTTACTTAAGAAAAAATCCAAAAGTAGGGCCATCGTGAACGGTCTTACACAGTCATCTATTGCACTTAATTTCGCTGCCGTTGCCCGGCAGGCTGGCAGACAACTGCTTTTCATCATGCGTGATGCCGACGAGGCTGGCTACCTGTATCAGGACTTTATGAGCCTCTGCGGCAACAGTGAGCAGACCGAAGAAGGTAGTTCGCTGCCTACCCCGCTGTTCTTCCCGTCTTCCTACAAGCGTGCGGTGAAGTTCGGACAGCGCGATGCTGCAAGCGAGATTCTACGTACCGAAGTGCTTACGAAACTCAGCGGCAATGGCTGTGCCAGCATCATCGTCACCTACCCTGCCGCACTGGCAGAACTCGTAATATCGCAACAGAACCTTGACGACAACCGTATAGCACTGCAGAAGGGACAGAACATCAGCATCACAGACCTCGTACATAGGTTACGCGAACTGGGATTTGCCGAACGCGACTACGTATATGAGCCTGGACAGTTTGCCGTCAGGGGCAGTATCGTGGACGTTTACTCTTATTCTGACGAGCAACCCTTCCGTATCGATTTCTTTGACGAAGAAATCGACACCCTGCGCACATTCAACGTAGAAGACCAACTGTCGCTCGCCATACTTGACTCCGTTGCCATAGTGCCTGAGATAGCACGCACCGAGACGGAGAAGGTACCTGTGCTCGATTCCTTCGCCGATGACACCATAATCATAACCCATGACATCCGATACGTCATAGATGCCGTGGACTTTATCTATAAAGATGGATTCTCACAGCAGGCACTGGCTGACCGAACGGCATATACTTCAGAGGTGGAGAAGGCTGAGGTGATACGCGAACTGACGGCGAGCCTGAACCTATGCACTGCTACGAGGTTTGAGAAGTCGCTCGACCGTCTGAGGGTGGTAGAACTTAGCGGTTCCGAACCTGAAATCTCGCTTGAGCTGAAGACCACACCGCAGCCTCTGTTCCACAAGAATTTCGACTTGCTGGCACAGACGTTGGAGGATTTCCAACTGAAAGGCTACAAGACGTATATACTTTCAGACAGCGACAAGCAGCTGGAACGTCTGCACGAAATCCTGAACAACCTACGTGGCGGTGATGCATGGATTCCTGTGAAAGGTACTCTGCACGAGGGCTTCATAGATGAAGGCATGGGCATGGCTATGCTTACCGACCACCAGATATTTGAGCGTTTCCATAAGTATCAGCTCAAGGCACAGTCGGCTAAGCGCGGCAAAATGGCTCTCACCATGAAGGAGCTGCAGGAGATGGAACCCGGAGACTTCATAGTACACGTGGACTTCGGCATAGGCAAGTTTGCCGGACTGGTGCGCGTGCCTACAATGGTAAAACAGGCTGACGGTTCCATGGTACAAGGCTACCAGGAGGTTATCAGAATAGTATATCAGAAGAACGATAAGGTGGACGTCAGCATCCACTCACTATACAAAATCAGCAAATATCGCCGCGCTGACAGCGGCGAGCCGCCTAAGCTTTCCACACTTGGCACCGGAGCATGGGAGCGCATCAAGGAGAAGGCCAAGAAGCGCATCAAGGATATTGCACGCGACCTTATAAAGCTTTATGCCAAGCGCCGCCACGAGAAGGGCTATGCCTTCTCGCCTGACTCTTTCCTACAGCACCAGCTTGAAGGGTCGTTCCTCTATGAGGACACGCCAGACCAGATGAAGGCTACGCAGGAGGTGAAGCACGACATGGAGTCGCAGCGACCTATGGACCGCCTCGTATGCGGCGACGTAGGATTCGGAAAGACGGAGGTGGCGGTAAGAGCTGCCTTCAAGGCTGCATGCGACTCTAAGCAGGTGGCTGTGCTGGTGCCTACTACCGTACTGGCTTTTCAGCACTACAAGACTTTCACCAAGAGACTCAACGGACTGCCTGTGAGGGTTGACTATATATCAAGGGCACGCACCCCGAAGCAACTGAGACTGCTGCAGGAGGACCTGGAGGCTGGCAAGATTGACATTCTCGTAGGTACTCACCGCATGTTGTCGAAGACGGTGAAGTGGCACGATCTCGGATTGCTGATTATCGACGAGGAACAGAAGTTCGGCGTGTCAACCAAGGAGAAACTACGACAGCTGAAAAGCAATATCGACACCCTCACCATGTCTGCCACACCAATACCGCGCACCTTGCAGTTCTCACTGATGGGTGCAAGGGACATGAGCATCATGCGCACTCCACCACCTAACCGTCATCCTATTGACACACAGGTGACGACATTCTCTGCCGAACTCGTGGCAGATGCCATAAACTTTGAGATGAGTCGTGACGGACAGGTCTATTTCGTATGTAACCGCATTGCCACGCTCGACAAGATGAAATCTGTCATTGAGCGCACGGTAAAGGATTGCCGCGTGGCAATCGGTCACGGACAGATGAAGCCTGAGGAATTGGAGAAGATTATCATCGGCTTTATGAACCATGACTATGACGTACTGCTATCCACTACCATCGTGGAGAATGGCATCGACATTCCTAATGCCAACACCATCATCATTAATGATGCCAACCACTTCGGTCTGTCAGACCTGCACCAGATGCGCGGACGCGTAGGACGCTCCAACCGTAAGGCCTTCTGCTATCTGCTGGCTCCACCGCTGACATATCTTCCTGTGGAGAGCCGACGCCGTCTGGAAGCCTTGGAGACGTTTGCCGACCTTGGCTCAGGATTCAGTCTTGCCATGCAGGACCTCGACATAAGAGGTGCCGGCAACCTGCTTGGTGCAGAGCAGTCTGGATTCATGGAGGACCTGGGATATGAAACTTATCAGAAGATACTTTCACAGGCAGTAAACGAACTGAAGAACGATGAATTCCAGGATCTGTATGCTGAGCAACTTGCCGAGGGCGAGAATCTTACAGGTGAGGACTTCGTAGATGACTGCACCGTGGAGAGCGACCTGCAGATGTATTTCCCTGACACCTACGTACCTGGTTCAAGCGAGCGTATGATTCTTTACCGCGAACTGGACAACATACAGACCGACCACGACCTGGAGGCTTATCGCAAACGTATGGAGGACCGTTTTGGTCCGGTGCCACCAGAGGGTGAAGAACTGATGCTCGTTGTAATACTGCGCAGACTGGGCAGAAGGCTCGGATGCGAGAAAATCGTACTGAAACAGCATATCATGAAGATGCAGTTTGTCAGCAATCCTGACAGTGTATTCTACCAAAGCCGCTTCTTCGACAGCATACTGAACTATGTCACTACCCACGCTAAATATTGCGACCTAAAGGTAGTAAAGGGACAGAACGTACTGATGGTCAAGAACGTGCCTACGGTAAAAGAGGCTGTAGGATGCCTGCGTAAAATGATGCCCGAGGACAAGAAATAGTGACACGATG
This sequence comes from Prevotellaceae bacterium UBA3849, assembly GCA_002392645.1. GTDB lineage: Bacteria > Bacteroidota > Bacteroidia > Bacteroidales > Bacteroidaceae > Prevotella. The sequence continues at coordinate 36,163 of DGHL01000071.1, read as the reverse complement.
CACATCATGGCACTGTTTTTGTAATCAACCAACAAGACGATAAACATATATTACATATATATTATGAGCACACAAGAAATTCCCGTGCTGCTGCTTACGGGTTACTTAGGCAGCGGAAAGACCACTTTGTTGAACCGTATTCTCACCAACGAGAAGGGTATCAAGTTCGCCGTGATTGTCAACGATATCGGTGAGGTGAATATCGATGCCGACCTCATACAGCAGGGGGGCGTGGTGAACCAGCAGGATGATTCGCTGGTGGCACTGCAGAACGGTTGTATCTGCTGCACACTGAAGATGGATCTCGTACAGCAACTGAGCGACATCGTAAAGATGCAGAAATTTGACTATATCGTCATTGAGGCAAGCGGTATCTGTGAGCCTGCACCAATAGCCCAGACCATCTGCTCTATTCCTACAATGGGTGCACAGTATAACGAGGGAGGCACTCCTAAGCTCGATTGCATCGTCAGCGTGGTTGACGCACTGCGTATGAAGGATGAGTTCGGTTGCGGCAAGAGTCTGCTGGGAGCTAAGCGCGACGAGGAGGATATCGAGAATCTTGTTATACAGCAGATTGAATTCTGTAACATCATACTGCTCAACAAGGCTTCTGAGGTATCGCCAGAAGATCTGGAGCGTGTAAAGCAGATTGTACGTGCACTGCAACCTAAGGCTGAGATTATAGAGTGCGACTATGGTAACGTTGATTTTGAAAAGATTCTCGGTACCGGCATGTTCGATTTTGACTCTGTAGCAACCTCTGCCGCTTGGATTAGCGAGATAGAGAAACATTCGGGAGATGAAGAGCACGACGATGAGCATGAACATCACCATCACCATGATGAGGATGACGATGACGACGACGACGAGCATGAGCATCACCATCATCACGACCATGAAGAGGAGTGCGAGCACCATCACCACGATGAGGAGTGCGAGTCACACCATGGTGGTGAGTGCACCTGCGGTTGTCATCACCATCATCATCACCACCACGGAGAGGGCGAGGCTGAGGAATACGGCATAGGTACGTTCGTATATTATGCCCGCAAGCCATTCGACATTTCACTGTTCGATGATTTCGTAGCTCGACGCTGGCCTAAGAGCGTGATACGCGCAAAGGGACTGTGTTGGTTTGAGGACCAGCCTCATCTCTGCTATATATTTGAGCAGGCTGGTCGTCAGGTGCAGTTGCAGAATGCCGGACAGTGGTATGCCACTATGCCTGAGGCAGAACTGGAGCAGTTCCGCAGAGATAACCCTGGCGTAAACCGTGATTGGGATGACACTTATGGCGACCGTCAGCAAAAAATCGTCTTCATTGGTCAGCACCTCGACAAAAAAGCCATTACAGAGGAACTCGACAAGTGTCTGACTGAGTGGAAGCAGTCATAAGAAAAGTAATCGTTTCGGATGGCTTGACGAAAAGACATAGCCAAGCCTCACTATTTCAACTATATAGAAGACCGCCCGAACTTACTCGTTTACAAAGCAAGTTCAGGCGGTCTCTTCTTGTTTCTAAGGCTATAGCGTAAGTGTCCCTACTGTTTTTGCATTATAGCTTTAATACATATTTCATCTATTTTAATAAAAAGTTTTGGGCATTTCGTTTTTTTTGCTTAACTTTGTATTCCATAAAACGAGGACATTATCAGTAACGAGGAATACATAAAAAAGAATAAGGATGCAGACGTACGCTCCCTGGCATTGAAGCCTATGCCAGAGGGTGTTGATGCTATATGGTGTCTGCGCCAGATAGAGGGATATCAGCTGGCTAGGAAGAAACTCCCACAGTGGGCTGACAAAGAGGGTATATGGTTTCCTCCGAGACTGTCAATGGAGCAGTGCTCAAGCGAAGCTACGGCAAGGTATAAGGCAGAAGTGGCAGCAAGACTATGTTCTTCAATCACAAGTGGCGCAACATCCCTCATTGACCTCACAGGAGGCTTCGGCGTTGACTTCAGCTATATGGCTCCGCAGTTTGGCAAGGCTATTTACGTGGAACAGCAGGAGGTGTTATGTGATGCTGCGCGACATAATTTTCCCTTATTAGGATTAGGCAATACAGAGATAATAAACGCACAGTCTGGCGAGGACTTCTCTCTTTCCAATCTCCACTATTCACTTATATTCCTCGACCCTGCACGCCGCGACGACATTGGTAGGAAGGTGTTTGCCATAGAAGACTGTATGCCAGACATAACAGTCTTGCAGGACGACCTTCTCAAGAACGCCGATTATGTAATGGTAAAGTTGTCGCCTATGCTCGACATTACACAGGCGCTGCGCTCTCTGCACTGCGTGAGAGAAATACATGTTGTAAGCGTAAAGGGGGAGTGCAAGGAACTGCTGTTCGTGATGAGCAATGAAGCAAGCACAGAGCCACTGAGCTATCACTGCGTAAATCTCGATACGCAGGATGAACCTTTCGTAACACAAGGTTCGCAACAAACGGCAGAATACGCCATGCCTGAAAAAGACATGCTGCTATTTGAACCTAACGCAAGCATCATGAAGGCAGGCGTACAGGATGCCTTCGCAGCCCATTACTCACTTGGCAAGCTTCACCCCATGAGCAATCTGTTTACGAAAAAGAATGATGTAGATGTTCCTGAAGGAATACCGGCACGCGCCTTTCGCATAACACATATATATGACTTTAGCAAACAGTCACTGAAGCAACTGCGTAACGAGACCAAACAGGCTAACCTGACAGTGCGCAACTTCCCGTCAACCGTTGCTGACTTGCGCAAACGTCTGAAACTAAAAGAGGGTGGCAGCATATATATATTCGCCACCACCCTGAACAATAACTCTCACGCACTGATAGAGTGCAAGAAATTCTAAAGGTCAGAGAATTTCTTAGCACCCTTAGCATAGTATTTCCATAGTATGCTGAAGTGGGTAATGCCTTGCGGTAACGCCACTTTAGCATTTTCTTGTATTTTATGTCTTTCGGCCTTAAAGTCTGCCTTCCACGCATAAAAATCCTTGCGAGCCTTGATGACTGCCTTGAACTCTCCGTAGCTGCGACCAAGTAATAGCATCTGGAAAGCTGCAAGATAGTCGAGAAAGAGGCGCATGCGCATTACTTTCTTCAGTTCTGATGCCGGCAGGTTCTTGTATAGCATTGTCAGGTTGTTGCGGAAATTCAGGTAAGTCTTGCGCGGGTTACCTTTGGGCAACGTGCCGCCGCCGTAATGGAAAGCAACCGACTGAGGTACGCATACTACGCGTCTGCCAAGCATGTTCAGTCGCCAGCACAGATCTATTTCTTCATTGTGGGCAAAGAAACGGCCGTCGAGTCCGCCTGCAGTCCAATAGTCCTCGCGACGAATCATAAGACAGGCACCTGTAGCCCACAACACGTCAGTAACGTCATCATACTGTCCTTTGTCCTTCTCTATAGTATTAAAAATCCTGCCGCGGCAATATGGGTATCCATATTTGTCGAGGTATCCACCACAGGCACCGGCATACTCGAAATTTTCAGGCGCAACGTCGCTGAGCAACTTAGGTTGGCATGCTGCCACATCATCATGCTCATTCATGTAAGTGAGCATGGCATTGAGCCACTCCTCACCTACCCTTACGTCACTGTTGAGCAGTATATAGTATTCTGGCAGTGGATTGCCTGCTGCACGGTTCTCTTCTTCATATTTCAGGAAAGCCTTGTTGTAGCCATCGGCAAAGCCATAGTTACGATCGAGCACCACCCTCCTGACGGTGGGAAACTCCTCTGCAAGCATCTTGAGGGAGTCGTCGGAAGAACCATTGTCTGCCACCACCACTTCCGCACCGCAATTATTGGCAACGACAGATGGTAGGTATTTTCGCATCATGGCAGAGCCATTCCAGTTCAGGATGACGATTGCCACTCCGCACTGTTTCCCTTCAATAGATTGATGTATATATGTGTTTTCTGTATTCATTTTTTTATCATATTACAAAGACGTAACCCTCAGTGCACTCTTGTCATGGTTGAAGTCACCAAGTCTGACCTTGATTATCTGGTTGTCATAATCATCAGAGGCAAGCGAAGCCGGCAGTTCCACCCTAACGTAGTTGGGCGTGAAGCCGTGCATAGCCTTCCCCTTACCAGCCTTCTCAAACAACACCTCCATCTCCTTATTTATATATAAGGAGTAAAAGTCCTTCGTCTTTTGGTCTGACAATTCCAGTAGGCGCTGGCTACGCTCCTTCTTATCCTTGTCGTTTACCACATAGGGAATCTTCAGTGCTGCGGTGCCTGGTCGCTCGCTATACGGAAACACGTGCAACTGCGTGACAGGTAGTTCACTTAGTAGTTGGTATGTCTCCTCAAAACTCTCTGGAGTTTCGCCACGACATCCCACCATTACATCTACACCTATAAAAGCATCGGGCATTCGCTCCTTTATCTTGAGTATCTTCTCACGGAACAGCGCCGTATCGTAATGCCTACGCATCAGTTTCAACACGGTGTCGCTACCACTCTGCAATGGTATGTGAAAATGAGGCATGAAAGCACGACTCTGCGCACAGTAATCTATAAGTTCATCGCTAATAAGATCTGGCTCAAGACTCGAAATGCGATAACGCTCTACATCTTTTATATTGTCAAGGGCCTTTACAAGGTCAAGGAAAGACTCTCCAGTGGTACGGCCAAAGTCTCCGATGTTCACACCTGTCAAGACTATTTCCTTACCGCCTTCTGCCGCAGCCCGTCGAGCCTGCTCCACCAACGAAGCAATGGTAGGGTTACGACTGTTGCCGCGTGCAAACGGTATGGTACAGTATGTGCAATAGTAGTTACAACCGTCCTGTACCTTCAACCAATAGCGAGTCCTGTTGCCACGACTGCAACTTGGCGCAAAGCTTTTGATGTCCTTCGTCTTTTCTGTATGATACGCAACCACCTTGTCACCTAATCCACTCCACGCATTACTGAGATAATCTATAAGATGCGCCTTCTCATTGCTGCCAAGCACAAGATCCACACCATCTATTTTACTGATTTTCTCAGGTTCCAACTGCGCGTAGCATCCCGTAACAACCATGAAACTACCAGGATTTTCCTTTACCATTCTCCTTATGGCCTGTCTGCACTTGCGGTCTGCCACCTCCGTCACACTACACGTATTGATAAGGCAGATGTCAGCCTTCTCGCCTCGCTGCACGGTTCGCACCCCCATGTCCTCCAACATCTTTCCAAATGTAGAGGTCTCAGAGAAGTTTAGTTTGCAACCAAGTGTATAGTAAGCAGCTCGCTTACCCTGAAAAGCGGATGTATCTATCATAGAATGCTAAAGGATAATTGTTGAAAGTAATGCAAAATTACTAAAAAATGCCCACATAAGCAAAGAAACATACCTAAAAGTACATAAAAAAGGGGCTGTGTGCGGACACATAAATAATTTAACTTTTGTTTACAATTTGCAAATTGCACATTTACAGCATATTACAAAAAAGTTACAAAAAAGGCGTAAAAAAAAACAAAAAAATGCTTGCATGGAATAAAAAAAGTACGTAACTTTGCAGTGTTTTAATAAACAAGATTGTTTTACAGATTTAAAAGTTTAGAAAAAATGAAGAAATTAGTTTTCATGTTCGTAGCTATGGCTGCAATTTCTTTTGCATCATGTGGTAACAAGACAGAGCAGGCTCCTGCACAGGACACTGTTGATACAGCTGCTGTTGATACAGTTGCTGCTGACACAGCTGCTGCTGACACTGTTAAGTAATTTTACTTTACGAACAGTAAAAAGCTACGCTGCCGGTCTGACGAGAGTCACCCCGGCAGTTTTTTTATGTCCTTACATATTAAAGTTCCTTAAATCGTTGGCTGTATCAGAAGTATTTTGTAACTTTGCGGTAGGACACTAAAAAACTTAAATAATATGTTAGACGAAAAAGACCTTAAACAAATCGCTGACAAAGGTATCAGCGAACAGCAGATTGAAAAACAACTACAGCAATTCAAGACTGGTTTCCCATTCCTACGCATTGAAGCGGCTGCCGCCATTGGCAAAGGCATCATTGCACCTACTGCCGACGAGAAGCAGGCTTATATAAAGGCATGGGAGGACTATAAGGCCGAAGGCAAGAAGATAGTCAAGTTCGTTCCGGCAAGCGGTGCTGCAAGCCGTATGTTCAAGGATGTATTTGCATTCGTTGACGCCGATTACGATGTACCTACCACCGACTTCGAGAAGATTTTCTTCGCACACATCAAAGCATTTGCATTCTATGACGAACTGAATGCCGTTTGCAAGAAGAATGAAGGCAAGGACATCGACACTCTCATCGGCGAGGGCAACTACAAAGCCGTAGCAGCAAATATGCTGAAGGCTGAGGGTTTAAATTACGGACAGTTGCCAAAAGGCATGCTATTGTTCCACAACTACGACAACGGCGCACGCACTCCTATGGAGGAGCATCTCGTAGAGGGCGCACTGTATGCAGCTTCAAAGGGTGAGGCGAACGTACATTTCACCGTAAGCCATGAACACCTGCCTTTCTTCAAGCAAAAGGTTGCTGACAAGATGCAGCAGTATGCTGACAAGTACGGAGTGAAGTACAACATCTCATTCTCCGAGCAGAAACCTTCTACCGACACAATTGCCGCAAATCCAGACGGAACACCATTCCGCAACTCTGACGGTTCGCTGCTATTCCGCCCTGGTGGTCACGGTGCACTTATAGAAAATCTCAATGAGATTGACGCAGACATCATCTTCATTAAGAACATTGACAATGTGGTGCCAGATCGTCTGAAACCTGAGACTGTAGAATGGAAGCAGGTAATAGCAGGCGTCTTGGTGACACTGCAGAAACAGGCGTTTGAATACATGAAGGTGCTTGACAGCGGCAGATACGACCATGCGAAACTTGAAGAGATAATACGCTTCGTTCAACAACAACTATGCTGTCGCAAGCAGGACATAAAGGAATTGGAGGATGCAGAACTTGTAATCTACTTGAAGAAGAAACTCAACCGCCCAATGCGTGTCTGCGGCGTAGTTAAGAACGTAGGCGAGCCTGGCGGCGGTCCTTTCCTTACATACAACCAGGATGGCACCGTCAGTCTGCAGATACTTGAGAGTAGCCAGATAGACAAGAGTAATTCTGAATACATGAAGATGTTCACTGAGGGCACTCACTTCAACCCAGTTGACCTCGTATGCGCCGTAAAGGACTTTAATGGCAAGGCATACAACCTGCCTGACTTCGTAGACCCAACCACAGGTTTTATTTCATCAAAGTCAAAGAACGGCAAAGAACTGCAGGCTCTGGAGTTACCAGGACTTTGGAATGGCGCCATGAGTGATTGGTCAACAGTATTCGTTGAAGTGCCACTCGGTACATTCAACCCAGTGAAGACCGTAAACGACTTATTACGCGAGCAACATCAATAATAAGCAATACCACATATAGCAATATTAAAATTTATTATTGTCCGGTAAAACATAAATATCCATATTAAAAAAGGGCTGATTCCTTGGTGGAGTCAGCCCTTTTATCTTTGTATTTACCATGATAAAAAGCGTAAATCATGAGCAAAGCTACTAATTTTTCCGGACACCCGGTATATAATCACTGACAATTCTGCCCTACCCTTTCCTATATTAATAAATCAAGTTCTTCCACCTTTCCTTTTTGTTCTATTTTTCCACTCCCAAGAAAACTCATTTCTAAGCCACTATCTCGCCAGTGGTGGACACACTGTCCACCAAGAGGGTAAAATGCAGCAGAGGCACCTTAAAACGCTTTTTGGAAAACTACGAAGAAAATATTTTCTGAAAAACATGCAAAAAAGACGTGCTTAAACCTATTTTCGAGGTCAAAGCACGTCTTTTTTCGCTATAAAAGCATAGCTTTTATGCAATAAAGTGATAGCTATTACATTGTAAAAGCTATGCTTTTACAATGTAATTTGATAGCTTTTACTGCGCGTTAAGAAAACTTTACAATTTTAACATTGTTCTAAATCTCCGATTACGGCTCCTCCCTGCCCTCCCCGTGGGGGAGGGGGGAAGTTACTATCAGACTGACGAAAAATAGTTATGGGAGCCTTCGTCCAGTAAAGTCGTAATCCAAGTCCTCCCCCACGGGGGAGGTAGGTGGGGGCTTTACTCTCCCAAAAACGCGTTCACTATAGCATTGGCATCCGCCATCGTTATAGTTCCGTCTCTGTTCATGTCTGCAGCATCAACATTAAATCCTTCCGCCGGTTTGCTTGTCTCATCGGCAAGGAAGTAATTCACCACCATGTTGGCGTCTGCCATCGTTATATATCCGTCACCGTTCACATCGCCCATCAACGGAGGTGTTCCTCCCATGAACTTAAACGATACGGTAAAATCGTCATTCTGCACAATATCGGTAATAGGCTTGTCCACCGTACCCGTATAAGCCTTATAGTTATTAAACTCCGTTATGCCTTGTGAGCCGGGATATGGGTCGCCAGACTCCTGGATATAAAAATCCGTCGTGGACATATATATATCAGGATAATCGGCCAATGTTTCTTCATTATTACTTGCCCTGTATGACGATGGCAGATACCCATCTGCAGGTATAATCGTTATGCCTGGCTTTCCTTTTGTAGCATTTACATTGTTATACTTGATATTGAACGTATTAGGATTATAGTTCACATGCGTAATGAGCATACCCTTGCCTGGCAAATACTGCTGCCATTTCTCTGATTTCTCATCTGTAGAAACAGCCTCTATAATCCAATATTCGTTGCCCGTAGGGTCATTGTCATTCAGTATGCGATAAGCCTTACCACCATGAAGCAAAGGAGTCAAGGTAACATCCGAAGGAGTATCAAGGGTGTCAAGCTTTATCCAACCCATCAGTTCTCTCTCAAAGGCAGAATACATCGGAGGCCAACAGCCATTAGTATTGTTTTCACCGCCATCCATCAAATCCCATTCTTCCAAAGACTGGTTGTCATAATCTGCCATCGACCAGTCTGCGAAAATTACGTTTGAATTATATGTACTTGCAGGATAGAAGTCAGGCAATCCCATTGTATGACTGAACTCATGACAGAATACTCCTATACCATTTAAATATTTCGCACCACTACTCATAGGATAAGCCAACAACTCGCCATTAACGCCGTAACGCGAAACCGTCTTACCATCATACACGCCATACGTAGTAGATGTTCCTGTAGATGGTCCCGACTTTGGCCAAATGCAATCACTGCCATTCTGTGTCCAGTTTGCACTATATCCTGCGTATATCACATATACCAAGTCAACATACCCGTCACCGTCTTGATCATACTCAGAGAAATCTACCTCTGCATTGGCAAGCGCACATACTTGAGGAATGAACAAGTCCATTCTGTCATTCGCACCATCGCCATAAACCTTCATATTCTTTGCCAACGTATAAGGACCATATACGTCAAACTGAGGTTTGAATAGTCCGTCACTACAGTCATTAAAATACTGTGAAACAGAACTATAACTACGCATATTGCTTAACTTTGACATTACCACCTCTTCTCCCGTAGAATAACTTTTTGCCTTTGTACTGACCCTAGTCAAGACAGCATCGCTGTTAAGCAGAGAGTCTATTTCATGTTTGCTGAAAGTAAAGCTAACGTCGGCAAACTCAGCCATAAGCACCAACACTTTCGGAGTACCCACATGGGGGAACAACCTGTCACCGCTGATACTCTCTCCCGTGTTTGCTTGCAAAGCGCCTATTGCCTTTGCCTGATTAGCAAGAATCTCCTCGTCAAGTTTTGTTGCACTGTTGAAAATATTTTCACGCTCTTCTTCCGTAGCAACACGATATGTGTCACCTTCGCGGATAATTATCTCGTTATCTGATGATATAAGGAAATTCAGATGTTCGTCACCACGCAGCGACACGGTAACAGTGCGACCGTCAACGAGCGTCACTTGCATCGCTCCCGGCACAGCCTTGGCTGCAAACATCTCCATTGTCGCCATAACGACGAATGTTATCAACAATACAATATGCTTAACGTTCAATATGTTCATTATGATTCTTATTATTTACCACGTTATATTTTATCTTGCAAAGATACATCTTTTTTTTCGAACTTACAAAATTTTTCATTGTTTAGTGATAAACCAAACGACAAACGGGCATATAAAACCGTTTAATACCATGCTTAAGCATGGGCACTAAAAAAGAGTGAATAGTAGTGTTATTACTCACTATTCACTCTTTTTTTTGTTTTCCCTTTGCTGTTTAATATCCAGCAGTAAAGCCGTCGCGCTCCATCTCAAGCGAAGCCCAGATGAACGGGCCTATGCCCTTGGCATCGTTGTCGCGGATAGGCTCTGACATGTAGTATTCAAATGAGCCGTCACGGTTTGGACTCTTCTCTGGACCCAGTCCGCTCACTGCGCAGCAGCGGGTGAGACTGATGGTCTTGTCGTCGTTCACCTTTATGAAGTGCTTCAACATATTCTTATAAGCCTTCACGCCTTCTGCCTTGAAGTCATATTTCTCTGCGCCGGCAGCCTTTGCCTTATCACACAGAGGCCATTCCTTGTTGCCCACAGCCCAGTTGTCCTTTGTAGGCAAGTAACCCAGGCGGGCACCTTTGAGCAATGCGTAGGTGAACATAGCCGTAGCGGTTGACTCAAGGTAGTTCTTTGGGTCCTTAACGTCCATCACGTCAAACCAAACACCACTCTTCTTGTCCTGGTAATTAAGCACGGCGGTCATGGCCTGCTGTAACATGTCAACCACCTCACCGCGGCGGTCGTAGCCCTCAGGCAGTGCATCGAGTATCTCCACCATCGCCATCACGAACCATCCCATGGCGCGAGCCCATGTATGCTGTGACAGTCCCGTTTCCTTGTTTGCCCAGAACATGGTGTGTGTCTCGTCCCATGCGTGTTTCCACAGACCAGTCTTTGCATCGTAGGTGCGTTGGAATGTCTTTCCTATCTGGTCAACGGCATCATCATAGTATTTCTTTGCAGCCTTCTCACCCTTCAGCTCTGCAGCTGAGAGAGTGTAGAATGGCAGTCCCATGTAGATACCGTCAAGCCATACCTGCCAGTGGTATATCTCCTTGTGCCACCATACACCTTCCTTTGTGCGTGGCTGTTCTTCCAACTGACGGAAGAAAGTCTGCAGTGCCTTGTCTGAGCCCTCATGTGGGAACAGACGGTTCATACGCAGTATGAAGCGGGCCGGACGGATATTGTCGAGGTTATAGGCCTTTATGTCATAACCTGTAGTGGTACCGTCAGCCTTAATCATCTGCTCAGGATAACGTATGACGTAATCCTTGAAGATAGGATTCTGGTATGCCAGCCATGTATCGAGAATACCCTCGAGTTCTATGCCCATCACGTATGACCACTTGCCGTTAGGACGCTTTGCCGGGTCGGTGAAGTCAAGGTATATAGGATTTGGCACGCGTTGCATCTCACTCCATGACATCCACTCGGAATAGTGTTGGAATGGTGGCTCTGAAAGAACCAACTCGCCGTTGATGCGGAGGTTGTCAAAGTGTATGTCGTGGCACTTGCCGGTCTTGCGCACCTTCTCATCCTGCACCCCGTTGAAGGTACAGTTCTTTACATTAATATTATATATATTGTCGTGGTCCTCCAGTCCGTTGAGCAAAATGCCGTAACGTGATTTCTGACAAGTCACATTCTCCATATATACGTTGCGCACGGTTGGAATAAAGCCACGCTTTGCCTGCTCTTTTGGCTCATATACGAGGTTGATACGCAGCACTGCCTCACGACACTGTCCCACCTCTATATTACGCATAAAAACATTCTCCGTCACACCACCACGACAGGTGTTTGTCTTGATACGCAACACACGGTCAAGGTTTGGTGAATCCATCTTGCAGTCCTCTGCAAACACATTGCGTACACCTGCTGAAATCTCAGAACCGAGTACTACGCCACCATGTCCATCTTCCATCGTACATCGACGTATGATGATATTCTGTGAAGGTACGTTGGCACGACGTCCGTCAGCATTACGACCACTCTTGATAGCTATACAGTCATCGCCTGTATGGAAGATACAATCTTCTATCAGCACATCTTCACATGACTCAGGGTCACAACCATCGCCATTAGGACCTTCGTTGATAACCTTAACCTTACGCACGGTGATGTTCTTTGAAAGAGTTGGCGTAATTACCCAGAAAGGTGAGCGCAGCATTGTAACGCCCTCAATGAGTATGTTCTGACACTCATAGAAGTTTACCAACTGCGGACGCATACCATGGCCCTTGCCGAAGATGCGCTGCTCAACAGGTATGTTATTGTCTGACATCCACAACAAGGTGTTGCGATTGCTCAACTGGTTGCCTAGTGAGTCCTTGCCGAACTTGTCGCTACCGAGGTAAGGCATAGCCTGTGACTGAGGAGTCTTGTTGGGATCAAAGCCGAATTTCTTTGCTCCGCACCACTGCCACCATGTCTCGTTCTCGCCATTGCCATCAATGGTTCCCTCACCGCTGATGGCGACGTTCTGTGCCTGATAAGCATAGATGCAGGCAGAGTAGTTCATCAGATCGAGACCTTCCCAACGTGTCTTAACCATTGGATAAAGGTCTGGCTCGTATGCAAAGAGGATGGTAGCACCTTTCTCTATCACGAGATTTACGTTAGATTGCATACGAATAGCGCCGGTAAGATATGTACCTGCAGGCACAATGACCTTACCACCACCAGCCTTTGAGCACACCTCTATGGCTTTGTTGATAGCTTGCTGGTTTTTCGCAGCACTTGACTTTACGGATGCACCGTATTTCTTGATGTTGTAAGTCTTATTCTTAAATGTTGGGGCTACGATGCGACTCTCAATCTGTTTATACAGAGCCTCATCCCATCCTTCTGTGGCACCAGCCACTTGCGACATAACGCTAAACAGTGCAAGCAAACTGATGGTCATTAGTTTTGTTGATAGTTTTCTCATAATATGGTTATTTGTTTTGATAATTGGTTCAGGTCAAATTTGTCACAAAGTTACAAATAAAATTTGAAAGTAACAAATCTTTATTCAATTCTACCACATTAAAAGAGCAAAAAAACACAAACTTACATCATTTCTTATAAAATAGCCATCAACTGAGTAACTTTTTCATGATACAAAAAGAGGTGACATCAAATGATGTCACCTCTACTAATTATACTTTAAACTTTAAACCTTAAACTCTAAACCTTTAGCCTTATTCTGGCTTCATGTTGGTGTAAACGGTCTGAACGTCGTCAAACTCCTCGAGCTTCTCTATCATCTTGTCGATGGTAGCACGCTGCTCCTCGTCAACATCCTTCAGGTCATTAGGAATGTAGGTGAACTCACCACCGATTTCCTCAAAGCCCTTTTCCTCAAGGAACTTCTGAATCTGTGCGTATGACTTTGGATCACCATAGATAGAGATTGTTGTCTCATCCTTCTCCTCGTCATAGTTCTCGTCAAACTCATCATCAACGTTGAAGTCAATGAGTTCAAGGATGAGGTCGTCCATGTCGAGGTCTGCAGGCTTCTTGAAAGTGAACACGCACTTGTGATCGAAGAGAAAGCTCAGTGAACCTGTAGTACCGAGGTTACCAGAGAACTTATTAAACACTGAACGAACGTCAGCCACTGTACGTGTGGTGTTGTCTGTCAGTGTATCAACGAATACGGCAATTCCGTGAGGGCCGTATCCTTCGTAAGTAACCTCCTTGTAATCAGACTGGTCCTTACCCATAGCATTCTTGATAGCACGCTCAATGTTGTCCTTAGGCATGTTCTCACGCTTACATGTAGCGATGATAGAACGCAGTGTAGGGTTTGTGTCTGCATCAGGACCACCAGCCTTTACGGCAATGGCAATCTGCTTGCCCAGACGTGTAAAAGTTTTTGCCATGTGGCCCCAACGCTTCAACTTGGTGGCCTTACGATATTCAAATGCTCTTCCCATTGGATATATAAGTGAATTATGAGCCCCACCCCGTCCCTCCCCGGCAGGGAGGGAATAAGAGTCAGGGGGATTATTAATTATTTAATTACGAATTATGAATTCTTTTAGTCGGCCTGCGGCCTTTTTAAAAGCGTCGCAAGCGCCGAGCGATGAATTATGAATTATGAATTAAGCATCATCTCAGTTCGCAGTTAAGCTGCTTCTTGAGGTTATTGATGAGCTTGTTCATGATGGCATCGATAGCCTTGTCGTTCATCGTCTTCTCGCTGTCCTGCAATACGAAGTTAACGGCGTATGACTTTTTGCCCTCTGGCAGGTTCTTGCCCTCATAGACATCAAACAGCTCCACCTTCTTCAGCAGTTTCTTCTCTGTCTGACGTGCTATCTGCTCCACCTGTGCAAACTCTATGTTCTTATCAAGGAGCAAAGCAAGGTCACGACTTACTGCAGGATACTTAGGTATCTCAGTAAAGTGCACTGCACTCTTCTTCACAGCATTTGTAACCAGTGTCCAGTTAATGTCTGCGAAATATACCGGTGCAGCGATATCTGCCTGCTTCTGCAACTTCTTGCTTACGATACCCATCTCGACGAATACCTTTCCGCCACGGTTCATCATCTTGATACCTGTAGAGAAGATGTCATTGTCTGTCTTTTCGCATACAAGCATACCCTGTGGCATACCGATACGGCGAAGGATGTTGTCAACGTGTGCCTTCAGCTCATAGTATGTAGAGTCCTCGTCTGCATGTATCCAAGAACCTTCCACACGCTTACCTGTAATCCACAGTCCGAGGTGGCTCTCCTCAGAGTATGCCTTCATCGGGTTCTCATCATCCTTCTTCTCGTTAAAGTGCTGATAGCAGTTACCAAACTCAAAGAAGCGGAGGTTCGGCATACGACGGTTAGCGTTGCGCATGATGCTCTCCAGGCCGCCGAACAACAGTGACTGACGCATCACGTTAAGGTCGCTTGACAGTGGGTTGACTATCGTTACGCACTTGTCTGCAGGGTAAGCCTTGAGGTCAGCGTAGTACGCACCCTTCGTCAGTGAGTTATTGAGAATCTCGTTGAAGCCTGCACCAACGAGCTGCTCTGCCACGAGGTTCATCAGCTTATGGCGCTGGTCCTCAAAGTCCTTTACAGTAAGCGTTGACTTCAGTTGTGTAGGTATCTCCACATTGTTATATCCATAGATACGCAGTATGTCCTCCACTACGTCGCATGGGCGCTGCACGTCCACGCGGTATGCAGGAACAGTGATGTCAAGTCCTTCAGCATCCTCAGCGTTTATCTCTATCTCGAGCGACTTGAGTATGTTCTTTATAGTGTCGTTGCCTATCTTCTTACCGATGAGATTGTCCACGTATGTGAAGTCGAGGCGCATCTTTGGGTTCTCGATAGGATTAGGATATACATCCTTTATCTCCATTGAAACCTTCGCCCCAGCCAGTTCCTTACACAGCAGCGCAGCCTGCTTCAGTGCGTATATTGCTCCGTTTGGATCAATGCCGCGCTCGAAACGGAATGACGCATCAGTAGAAAGACCATGACGACGTGCAGACTTACGTATCCATGTTGGGTGGAAATAAGCGGACTCAAGCACTACGTTCTTTGTCGTCTCGTATGTGCCGGACCCCTTACCACCGAATACACCAGCTATGCACATTGGTTCCTCAGCGTTGCAGATAGCGAGGTCATGCTCACCGAGAGTATGCTCCTCACCGTCAAGCGTAACGAACTTCTTACCTGCATTCTGGTCCTTAACGACAATCTTGTTGCCCTTCACCATGTCTGCATCGAAGCAGTGCATTGGCTGACCGTAAGCCATCATGACATAGTTAGTGATGTCAACGATGTTATTGATTGGGCGCAGACCTATCACGGTCAGCTTATTCTTCAGCCATTCAGGTGATTCCTTCACCTCACAGTCGGTAAGGCTCAAGCAGGCATATCTGCGACAAGCCTCAGTGTTCTGTATCTCAACGTCGATAGGCAGGTCGTTGTTGTCAACCTTGAAGTCGTCGCATGAAGGACGGTGCAGTGTAGTCTGCTTACCGTTTGCCAGCATCCATGCATAGAGGTCGCGTGCCACGCCGTAGTGTGACAGGGCATCAGCACGGTTTGCAGTGATGTCAACCTCAATGAGCCAGTCGCTCTCAAGGTTATAGTATTCTGCAGCAGGAGTACCCACCTTGGCATCTTCCGGCAGTACGATGATACCGTCGTGGCTTGTACCCACGCCGATTTCATCCTCAGCACAAATCATGCCGTTTGACTCCACGCCACGCAGCTTTGACTTCTTAATCTTAAACTCCTTGTCGCCATCATAGAGCACGCAACCGAGGTCAGCCACGATGACCTTCTGTCCGGCTGCCACGTTAGGTGCGCCACACACGATTTGTGAAGGAGCAGCCGCAGTGCCATCCTCATTCTTCTTACCGAGATCCACCGTACATACGTGCATGTGGTCAGAGTCTGGGTGAGGCTCACAAGTCAGCACCTGTCCTACATAGAGTCCTTTCAGACCACCCTTGATAGTCTGTACTTCTTCCAGAGCGTCAACCTCCAGTCCTGTGCTTGTCAGCGCAGCGCACACCTCTTCCGGTGTAAGGTCGAAGTCAACATACTCCTTAAGCCATTTATAAGAAATGTTCATCTTTTATTTTGTAATTATTTTAATTCCTGATACAACGTATGCCGTTTATACAGCATAACAAAGTGCAAAGTTACTAATTTTTTCCAAATCTCGCAAGTATTGCGCTCGAAAACTAATTAGTTTACTTACATTCGCTTCACGCTCCTTACGCCTTTTACGTTTTGCAGTTTCCTGGCAAGTGAGTTCAGACGCGAGGTATCGTCAAGGGCTACGGTTATGACGCCCCTGAACAATCCGTCGTCACTGTCTATGCTTATGTTGCGCAGACTTATATCACCCTCCTTCGCTATCACGGATGTTATATTGTTCACTATGTTGATGTCATCATTGCCTATCACCTGCAACGTGATGTCGTAGCGCCCGGTGCCCTTGCCGCTCCACTTTGCCCTTACTATGCGATAGCCGAAACGTGAGCGCAGGTCTGTGGCGTTAGGACAGTCGCAGCGATGTATCTTTATGCCACCGGAGACAGTAACGAAACCGAATACGTCATCGCCATAGATAGGATGACAGCATTTTGCCAACGTATAGTCCAGTCCCTTAAGGTTACGGTCTATGACAAGTACATCGTCGCTCATATAGCGGTGCGTCGTACCGTCATCCACAATGCCTTGCTCCTTCAACACGAAGTCTGCCGCACTCTTACGCACGGTAGCGTCGCCCTCTTGCGCCGTTCCTTGCGGCTGCCGCATCTCAAGATAGCGGTCTATCACAGTGAGCACGTCAAGTTGCTCGTTGGCAATGGCTATGTAGAAGTCTGACACCTCCTTATATCCCATCTTCTTGATAAGCTGCTGCATAAGCGGCTCATCAATCTCTATCTTACGGTTTTTGAAACGTCTGTAGAGCACCTCCTTGGCATACAGTCCGTCGCGTGCCTGCGACTCTTTCAGCGCAAGTCTTATCTTGCTTCGTGCATGCGACGTCTTCACTATCTGCAGCCAGTCGTGCTTAGGCTTCTGCTGTGCCGACGTCATTATCTCCACGGTATCACCGGAGTGCAGTTCTTCCTTCAGCTGCGCATTACGTCCGTTTATCAGTGCGCCTACACACTGATTGCCTATGCGCGAGTGTATATGATATGCAAAGTCGAGCACGGTAGCCCCTACGGGGAATTTGCGTATCTCGCCTTTCGGTGTAAAGACAAACACCTCATCCTCATAGAGTTCCATACGGAACTGGTCCATCACCTGCATATCGTCGCCTGCCTCCAAGGCACGACGTATGGCACCCAGCCATTCGTCCATACCGCCGCCGCTTGCCTTCACGCCTTTATAGCGCCAATGCGCCGCAAGTCCGCGCTCGGCAATCTCGTCCATGCGCTCTGTGCGTATCTGCACCTCCACCCATTTGTTTTCCGGTCCCAGCACTGTGATATGGAGTGACTCATAGCCGTTACTCTTAGGCACACTGAGCCAATCGCGCAGGCGCTTCGGGTTTGGCTGGTACATATCAGTTATGATACTGTACGTCTGCCAGCATTCCATCTTCTCGCGCTCCGGTTTGCTGTCAAGTATCACCCTTATGGCGAAGAGGTCATACACACCCTCGAATGGGCATTTCTGCTTCTTCATCTTCTGCCAGATGGAGTGTATGGACTTGGTGCGTCCCTTCATGTGGAACTTCAGTCCGGCTGCCTCCAAGCGCTGCCTTACCGGCCCGATGAAATCTTCTATGTATTTGTCCCTTGCCCTCTTAGTGGCAGAGAGTTTCTCTTTTATGTGGTAGTAGGCATCATGCTCCAGATACTTCAGCGACAGATCCTCCAACTCGCTCTTCAGCTTATAGAGTCCCAATTTATGTGCCAATGGTGCATAGAGGTAGCTTGCCTCCTCCGCCACCCTGTGCTGTGCATCCTTATTCTCCGCATCACGTATCTCACGCATGATGTTCACGCGGTCGGCTATCATTATGAGAATGACGCGCATATCCTCTGCAAACGACAGCAACAGGTTACGGAAGTTCTCCGACTCTATCACCGGCGTCTTCTTATACAGTTCCTGCACACGCATCAGTCCGTGCAGTATATTCTGCGGTCCCGTGCCAAACTCCATACCCACCTCTTGCGGCGAGTATGCGGCATTCATCACTATCGGCGACAGCAACGTGGCTATCACGCCGTCACGTCTCAAGCCTATCTCTTCGACGGCTATAAATGCTGTCTGCATTGCCATCAGCACGGGATTCAGCCCGAACACGTCGCGCTGCACCCTACCCTCTTCCATCGCAGTAAAAAGAATACGGCGCAACTTCCCCTCGTCGTCGGGAAGCAACGCCGTACCTAAGCGGTTTCTGAGAGAGTTTATAACTCCCAATGCCTTATCTTTTTCTGTATCGGTGAAAGTCATAAAATTCCATAATACATAGTTCACGGTTCATAATCCATAACCCTCTGCCATGCATTCTCTCACTGTCATTAGATTGCGAGACGTGCTCCGAACCATGTATGGCTTAGCCATGCAAAACCATGCTCTATGAATTATGAACCGTGAACTGAAAATTACTTTTCCGTCATATCGCCCTCTATATAGAGGCGTACCATCTCCGGCGTGCCGTTTGTGCGCACGGTGATGGTCTTCTTGAAATGTCCTGGGAACTTGCCCTGTCCATTGTATGTCACATTGATAGTGCCCTTCTCACCAGGCTTGATAGGAGTCTTGGTGTACTTAGGCACGGTGCAGCCGCATGATGCCACTGCCTGGTTGATTACGAGTGGCTGGTCACCTGTATTAGTGAATGTGAACACACACTTCTGAGTAGCGTTAGCCTCTGAGAATGTACCGAAATTATGTGAGGTTGACTCAAAAGTCACTTTTGGTTCAGCAGCTGCTGACATAGCGAAGCCCATAAGAGCTACAAATGCAAATAAAATCTTTTTCATTACCTTATTGTTTTTTACATTGTTATTTTTATCCGTATCATCCCTCGTCACACTAACTCATACAAGCGCGACGGCGACTTACGTTTCAGATCTTCCACTTCGAAATCCTTGCCTACTATCAAGCCATAGGAGCGCAGCGTCTGCTCTACCGTCTTCAAGGCGAGCACCGGATGGTTGTTCTCCTCACTGAGGTGGCACAGCCATACATGGTGCAGCTTGTCGGTGGCATAGTTGGCTATAGCCTCGGCACAGTCACGGTTTGACAGGTGTCCCGTAGGACTGTCTATACGTATTTTCAAATGTGCAGGATAAGGACCGTCGTGCAGCATCTCCGTATCATAGTTTGCCTCTATCACCAGATAGTTTGCCTTGCCTATGTACTGACGCATGTCTTCCGTAACATGGCCCACATCGGTCATTATACAGAAGGTGACATCGTCCACTTCCACGCAGAAGCCCACGTTGCCCGAACTGTCATGCGGCACTGCAAACGGCGTAACGTAGAAGTCGCCTATCTTCACGCGTACGTCCTTCTCTATTATGCGACATTTGTCTGAAGGCACTTTCTTCGGCACACAGTAGTTGCGCTGTATGCCTACATGCACCTCCCGCGTGGCATATACGGGGATACCAAACTCCGTACTCACCACTCCTACCGACTTGATGTGGTCGGCATGGTCATGTGTTATCAATATATGGTTGACGCTGTCGATACTGAGACCGTAGTCATGCAGGTGTTTCTTCATTGTTCTTATTCCAACCCCTGCATCTATCAACATAGCATCATTGGCAGTCTGAAGATAGTAGCAGTTGCCACTGCTTCCGCTGCCGATGGATATGAATTTCAGCATTTTTTAGTTTATATTTTGTGCAAAAGTAGCAAAAAACTATGGTTTAACCAAAAAAAACAACTACCATAACCGATATTTTAAGAATTTATAATAATTCCATTCTGCTGACCACCACGACTGCGCACCCTAACACCTCATCTGACACTTTGCAAACAAAACCAGTCTTTCTGTTTACAAAGTGTCATTTCAAAACTTATCACTTCAAGACGCAAAACAGAAAAACATAACAACAGAGACACAGGCTAATATTACAGAATCGGTCAAAACGCATTGCTATTGATACCTACTTTTGTTGTTATTTGTATGCTTTTACATTGTAATTTGGCACATATTACATTATATAAGCTATGCTTTCACAATGTAATTTGATAGCTTTTACAAGTCTTTTTGGGTGCTTTTTAAAAAGCCTTTGTTGAATATCAGAGAGTTACATGCACTTCATAATTTGCGTGTACGAAAATGATTTCCCGTTGATGGATTTTACCGCAAGGAAATCAAGGTTGCAAAAATCAAAGTGTCACCAAAAAGTCCATCCAACAAGCAATGTGTCATATCACATCACACTTTGCTTGCTCTAATCCTATTTCTTCTTAGCCCATGTGCTGGCCAACACCACGACTGCCAATCCAAAACATAGTAATATCACCACCGCACCTCTTATCGCACCGTCGTAATTAGCCAACAGCGGCACTACGACACAAAAGGATCCAACAAGCACGCTTATGAGAGCCAGCAATATGCGCATGCGATTAACATTCACCTTTACCTTCTCTTCTTGGTTGGCGGTACTATAGCCTGAAATAAATCTATCACTCTTCCCTTTCACCACTATGTATGCAAAAACGAAACACACCACTGCAAGCATCAGAGTTACAACATGACACATCATATTATTTATAATTAACATCGTATGTTTGACCAATTAATATTCTTTTTTACTACATTGCACGGATTTCCAACTGCAAGACAATTATCATCAACCTGTTGACCTGACACAAGGGTGTTACTTCCTATAACGCAATTATCACCTATTACCGTTCCTTTCATCACTCGTGCTCCATTGCAAATCCACACATGTTCTCCAATAATCACATCTTTACCAGCATTAATCCTTTCATTTGTTCCACATCGTAATATAGAATGGGCATCTGAAGTTCGGATAATAACATCAGCAGAAAAAAGGCAGTTCCTCCCTATATACATTCGAGTGTTTTTGTCGGCAGAGGATAAAAAGCAATTAATCATTGTTGCATTTTCATCAAGTTCTATAATATTTCCGAAATCTTCTATTCTAATCCTGCCACCTTCTGCAAAACGTGCATTCCTCCTGATTATTAATTTGTTATTACTACCACTTATTTCAATAAAAACCTTGTTGAGCAGCGCACCCTCTTCTATTAATATGGAATTGCCATTCCCAGATATCATAACTTTACAATTCCGTAGTTTACCTTTTATCTGTATTGAATTTTGCCTATCCATACACAGTAACGGTTTCTGTATCAATTTAAATAAAATATCAGCAAATACAGCACTCAACCTCGACTTTTTACTATACCAAATACGCAACAAATTCATTTTCTTTTGTTTTAAACGATTTAACTTAACAGAATTCTAATTTTTAATTTAGATTTACCTGATGCAAAGGTAATAATAATATCCTTATCAACAAAAAAAACAGAACTGTTTTTTTTCGTTTTTGCAACCTTCATCATCATTTCGCTTTGTTTTCATAAATCTCGCATGAAGATTTCCTACATTATAATTTGTTTATTCGCACAAATATTTGTATCTTTGCACTTAAATCCACACCGTATTTATCAAGGAATACAAACCTATCAATCACTAATGGCAAATTGAACATTCCACGATAGGTAATACAAAGACAACAAGGACAACAGAGAGAACCACAAGACAGACCGAATATGACAGAAAACATAAAAGCACCTACACTGACAGTCTATAAAGCAAGTGCCGGCAGCGGAAAGACATTCACCCTGGCGGTAGAATACATCAAACTGCTTATTAGCAACCCTCGCGCCTACGAGGGAATACTCGCCGTGACCTTTACCAACAAAGCCACCGAGGAGATGAAGATGCGAATACTGTCGCAACTATACGGTCTGTGGAAAAGACTGCCAGGTTCTGACAGTTACATGGCTGTGCTATGCCATGACCTCGGCAAGGATGAGAAGACAATATCGCAGCAGGCGGAGGTGGCCCTGCGCCGACTGCTGCACAACTACCAGTTTTTCCGTGTGCAGACCATCGACACTTTCTTCCAGGCTGTACTGCGCAATCTTGCCAAGGAACTGCAGCTGAATGCAAACCTACGCGTAGGACTGAACAACAAGCAGGTGGTGGAGCAAGCCGTGGACGACATAATAGACTCACTGGCAGACGACAAGCAACTATTGCGAGTGGTGACGAACTATATGCGCGACAACCTGTCGGAGGATAGGCAGTGGAACGTCATCGGGCAGATAAAGAATTTCGGAAATACAATCTTCAAGGAGCTTTACAAGCAGAACCGCAAAAGGATGGATGAGGTGTTTGCCGACAAAGATTTCTTTGATAACTACAGCAAAGAGATGCGCAGCATCATGTCAACGACGACGAAGAAATACACCGACATAGGCAACAAGGCGATGACATACATCGCAAACGGCGGACTGAGCACCGACTCTTTCTCTTACAAGGACAAGGGAGTGATAGGATATTTCCTGAAACTGCAGCGAGGAGAGTTCAACGACCCTAAGATATTAGGCAAGCGTGTGATCGACGGCATGGAAAGCTCTGATGCGTGGGTATCGAAGAGCAGCAAGGAACGCCACCTGGTATTGCCACTCGTAGAGTCGTTCCTCATGCCTTTACTCAACACGACAGAGGAAGTCAGGAGCCACGACGCCATTCTCTACAATTCGGCAAACCTCACGCTGCGCCACCTGAACGACGTAAGGCTGCTAAGACGCATAGAAGACAGTGCGCACAAACTGAACGAGGCTTCCGGACGCTTCATGCTCAGTGACACGCAGAGTCTGCTGCATGAGTTCATTGACGATGCTGACTCACCGTTTATCTTCGAGAAGATAGGTTCACACCTGGAGCACATAATGATTGATGAGTTTCAGGATACGAGCACCGTGCAGTGGGAGAATTTCAAGACTCTGCTAAAGGAATGTATGAGTCAGGGCAACAGCAACCTCATAGTGGGCGACGTAAAACAGAGCATCTACCGCTTCCGCTCCGGCGACTGGCAACTGCTCAACGACATCGACAAGATGTTTGCTCCGGAGGAAATAGAACTGCAGCCGAAGAAGATAAACT
Organism: Prevotellaceae bacterium UBA3849; assembly: GCA_002392645.1. Classification (GTDB taxonomy): domain Bacteria; phylum Bacteroidota; class Bacteroidia; order Bacteroidales; family Bacteroidaceae; genus Prevotella. The sequence continues at coordinate 12,515 of DGHL01000071.1, read as the reverse complement.
GGCGTTCAAGTCGCAACGTAATAAACTTCAACAACGCCTTCTTCACGGCTGCTGCAGAACTGGAAGTGGCAAGGGTGGCTGAATACTCCGAAGATTGGGCCATGAGCATAAGGAAGGCTTACGAAGATGTCTGCCAGGAGATTCCGAGCAAGCGCAAGGATGGCGGATTGGTACACATTGAGTTGTTGCCGAAAGAGGAACTCGACAGTATGGCAGAGCGTACGCTGCAAAACATTCTCGACCTGCTTAGCATTGACGGCATAGAGCAAAGGGACATTGCCATTCTCGTGCGTAACAACAGGGAGATACCCGTACTTGCCAACTACATAGAGAGCAACAGCGACATAAGGATTGTTTCGGCAGAGGCTTTCAGGCTCGATGCCTCGCAGGCAGTGAACATAATAATAAGTGCCATGAACGCATTGGCGCATCCGCAAGATTCGCTGGCAGAGGCTATGCTGCGCAAGAACTGCGGTGAGGATGCATTGATAAGTTTCCAAGAACTACGCAGCGAACTGCTCAACATGACACTGCACGACATGGCTGAGCAGATGGTGCGCATATTCGGCATCGACAAGATGCACGAGGAGGGCGCATACGTTACGGCTCTGTTTGACCAGCTGCATTCTTTTTCAAACGACATGGCACCAGTGCTCGAGGATTTCCTTGAGGCATGGGAAGAGGAGATTGCCGAGAAGACCATAGAGACGGCAGACTGCGACGGCGTGCGCATACTGACCATACACAAGAGTAAGGGACTGGAGTTCGACCACGTGATATTGCCTTACTGCAACTGGAACTGCAATCCGTCGCATGCCACCACTATATGGGCACAGCCTTCCATTGAGCCTTTTGCCAAACTGCCCATCGTGCCGCTCGACTACAGGAGCGTCACTTCGCTGCAGGGCAGCATCTATGAGGAGGATGGCATAAGGGAGCATATACAGAACATAGTGGACAACCTGAACCTGCTGTATGTGGCAATGACACGTGCCGGCAAGTCGCTGTTCATCATCGGCGAGCGTGACACCAAGGAAATGAACCGCTCATGCGTAATCAACAACGTGATAATGCTCATGGGCGACGACATTGAAGGCATCCCCGTCCACATAGACAACCTTGAGGATAGTGAGCAGGTGCTGATGCTTACGTATGGAAATCTCAACGATGACGACATCGCCGCCTCTGCAAGGAAGGAACAGGAAGCAAGGGACACAGACCCGAACGTGTTTGAGCAGGAGGCAGAGCCGCTGCCCGTCGGAATAAATTCGTTCAAGAGTAATGCTAAATACCGCCAGAGCAACGACAGCCGTCGTTTTGCCGATGATGCAACCGATGAGACCGACAGGATGAGGATGTGCCGCAAAGGCACGGTGCTACACCAGGTATTTGCCTCCATAAAGACAAAGGACGACGTAGAATCCGCACTGCGCCACATGGAGTTCGAGGGTGCACTGTACGGCGAGGGCATCACACGCGAGGAACTGATAGACGACATTGCCGGCAAGTTTGACAATCCTCAAGTAAATGAATGGTTCTCCGACAAATGGACCATCTACAACGAATGCACCCTGCTGACGAAGGATGGTGAGCAGCGCCCCGACAGGGTTATGACGGATGGCAGTCAGACGATAGTGGTGGACTTTAAGTTCGGCAAGCCGAGTCCTCTGCACCACGAGCAGGTGAAGGGATATATGAACCTGCTGCGCGAAATGGGCATGCCCGGGGTAAAGGGCTACCTGTGGTATGTAAACGAAAATAAAATTGCAAGCGTATGACATTCTTAGACATAGTAGCAAAAGACATACTTGAGAAATATAGCGGCAACCTGTCGCAGGTCACCATAGTGTTTCCTAACAAGCGAGCCTCGCTGTTCTTCAGCAAGGCTCTTACGGAGCATTGGAACAAACCGCTGTGGAGCCCACGCTATGCAACTATCAGTGAACTATTCAGCAGCCAGTCTGACCTTGAGCCTGGCGACCACATAATGCTTGTACTGGAACTCTACAAGGTGTATCGCGAGATAACGGGCTCACAGGAGACCATAGACCAGTTCTATAACTGGGGAGAGCTTATGCTTGCCGACTTCGACGACGTGGACAAGCACCTTGCCGATGCCTCGAAAGTGTTCACGCTTGTAAGCGACATGCACGAACTCGACAACGTGGACTATCTCAGCGACGAGCAGCAGAAGGTGCTGCACCAGTTTTTCAGCAACTTCACGTCAGACCACACCTCCGTACTGAAGAAGCGCTTCATCATGTTGTGGAATAAGTTTCACGACATATACACCACATACCGCGAACGTCTGCTGCAACAGGGCATAGCCTACGAGGGCATGATGTACCGCAGGGTGATAGAGAATCACATGCTGCCGCAGGCAGGGGGCGAGACTTACATCTTCATAGGCTTCAACCTACTCAACGAGGTGGAGCACAAGTTGTTCCTGCACTACAAGGCTGAGGGCGCGGCAAGGTTCTACTGGGACTTTGACGCATACTACATGCCGAAGAAAGGTGAAAAGATGTCACACGAGGCTGGGCGCTACATCAATGAGCACCTGCGGATGTTCCCTAACGAACTGGACTACGACCATGAAACTTACCACCGTTTCGGTGAACATACCGAGGTGTGCTACATATCATCGCCTACCGATGACCTGCAGGCACGATACATAGCGCAATGGCTTACGCCAGAACGCATAGCCGCCGGACGCAAGACCGCCATAGTGCTTGCTGATGAGAGTCTGCTTGAGACCGTGCTCCACTGTCTGCCACCAACGGTGACACACGTGAACGTGACAACCGGATTCCCGTTGTCGCAGGCGCCGGTAGCCTCGTTCGTGAGGATTCTCATGGCCACGCTGCAGAAGCGCTCTCCAACGCTTCACAGCGTAAATGCCTTGCTGCGCCATCCCTACATCAAATATATAAGCGGGCAGGCTATGCAGTTGCACGACAGCCTGAACGAGGCCAAGATATACTACCCTACTCTCGAAGACCTGGCTATAGACGAGAATCTGGGCAGGCTCTTCGCACCACTGAGCGGCGGGGACGACTGCATGGAACTGACCGACCGGATGATATGGGCTGTAACGACCATAGCAAGGAACATAAGGGCAGAGAACGACGACTTCGCCAACGAAGGACTGTACCGTATGTTCACCATACTAAACCGCATGAGCAACCTGCTGCAGCCATCAGGACTTGAATCCCTCAGCGAGGTGCTATACACCAGATTGCTGCAACAGATCATACAGTCCACCACGATACCTTTCCACGGCGAACCTATCGAAGGCATACAGATAATGGGAGTATTGGAGACTCGCAACCTCGACTTCGACAACGTACTGCTATTATCATGCAATGAAGGTAACCTGCCTGCAAAGATAAATGACAGTTCCTTCATACCACACAGCATAAGGCGTGCCTACGAACTGACCACGGTGGAGAACAAGGTGGCTATATACTCCTATTATTTCCACAGACTGATACAACGGGCTGCTAATGCCACCATACTCTACAACAATGCCACCACCGACGGACGCACCGGCGAGATGTCAAGGTTCATGCTGCAGTTGCTGGCTGAATCGCCACTTCATATAAAACAAAAGAACCTTGTGGCAGGACAGGCAACATCAACCGTTGCACCTAAAGAGATAACAAAGACAGAAGAAATGGTGGACATTCTGCTTGCAAAAGGCAGTTTCTCGCCTTCCGCACTGGGCAAATACCTCAGATGTCCTCTATCCTTCTATCATTGCTATATAGAAGGACTCTACGAAAACGACGACAGCGATGAGGATGAGATAGACAGCAGGATCTTCGGCAATATATTCCATCGTGCAGCAGAACTGCTATATAGCGACCACAAACAACGCACCATAACAAAGAATTTCCTTGATTCTCTGCTTGAAGAGAAAGGCAATGTCACCCTGCAACGCATAGTTGACCAAGCCATTCGCGAGAAACTGTTCAACATCAGCGATGACAAGCGTGCCACGCCGAAGCTGGGCGGCCTGCAGGTCGTAAACCGCGAAATGATACTGCATTTCATGAAACAACTGGTAAGCTACGATGCACAACACGCTCCTTTCATCATACTTGGACTGGAGGAACGACATACGCAAGGCATCACCATAGATACAGCACATGGCACACACACCATTGAAGTAGGAGGTATCATAGACCGTCTGGACTGCAAAGAAGAAGCTGACGGCATGCACATAAGGGTGTTAGACTACAAGACGGGACGACCACCCCTCAGGATCAACATGCCTGCGGTGGAGGATATATTCAACCCTGAGGAGATACGCAACCACTCTGACTACTACCTACAGGCACTACTCTACTCTGGTATTATCGGTGATCAATACAATGCGCCTGTATCACCAGCACTGCTCTATATACAGAAGACATCTGCCGAGAATTACTCTCCTACACTGAAAATAGACAATCAGGAAATACTTGATGCCAGATTGTACAGTACAGACTTCCGTCATTACTTAAAACTATTGATAGAAGACATCCTCGATACCGCAAAACCGTTCATGCTACCAGCAAGTACCGACCGTTGCGCACAATGTCCTTACCACGGACTATGCTACTCCAAGGAAGCCGATAAATAAAGGGGAAGATTATGACAAAGTCGGTATAGGACATTTTGATATTTCGGGGGGCAGAAAAAGTTCGCCGAAAAATCAAAAACAGAGAGAATTGGCATGAGAAACCTAAATTGCCACTTTTTTAAGTTATTTCTCTCTTTTTTGTCATTTTATTTGGTAGTTTGAAATATTGTTTGTAATTTTGCAACTAGAAGATAGTTCCTTATCTATGCCGGATTGTAGTTCCGGCCGTGATTTGGGGCTATTTTCTTTTTAATGCTTTTAGAATTTTTCTATTGTCAGATATACTGTAAAGTATTTTATTACCGTCCTCATATTCTTTAACTATAATCCAAGTTTTATCTCCTTGTATTTCTGTCTCAAAAAGATTATTGTTTAAATTCTAGTTCCTACTTAGGAAGAAAAACTTGAATAAACATAAAAAAGCACTTACAAACTACAGTATAGCTTGTAAGTGCTTTTTGTGGAGCTGGAGGGATTCGAACCCTCGTCCAAACGGTGAAACCGCACGCTTTCTACATGCTTATTCCAGACTTCGGTTTTCGAGCAGCGCCAAGACCTGGACCACCAAGCGATGCCTTAGTCTCTAAGGTTTCGCCGACGATGCGAGACAAACCGCCGACTATTCCCGATATTGTTGCACCGCCATGATCAGTCAGCCTCAGGAAGGGGGCTCTGGGCGATGTCCCGTTCCCTCGCCTTGCAAGGGAATAAAGCTAATCTACTGTACTTCGATTAGGCAGCGAGAGCATACTCATTGTTGCCAATTAAATTGTTGACCGAGGAGATTATGGAGTACACAGTCTTCACTCCGCATGCTTACGCACCATCCCTGCCCGCTGTCAAATCCAGTCAACCCCAGGGTATATAGGTGTCTTGAGAGTGCAAAATTAATATATTTTCCTCAAAACTGAAGAATTTTGCATGTTAAATATGGTTAACATCCTATTCCGTCACACGCTGAATCATAGTGATTGCCTTAAGATCCATAAGACTTCCGTCTGCTGATTCCAACTCTTTCCGTTGTTCACTCTGCAGGTATATCGGAGCATCTTTTGCCAGTGGCAATATGCGCAGTTCTATTGTCTTGCCCTTCAAGGCAGACAGACGCACCAGCATAGGCTTGCCATTCCAGAAATTATCCTCCACCAGCTTGCCGTCGGCATATATACGTGCACAGTCGCCTGCATAGCTTACAGACAGGAAACAATCGTCGACATTCTCCACTTTCGGAATGTTCACGCTCCATACAGCAGCCTTGTCAAAGTCTGAATTTACAGGCATCGAAGCTACCTTCTGCTTACCTAAGCTAACCTCTCGTGGTACGTCGCAACGCTGTTTCTGCGTATATGACATGACCACATCCGGACATTCCGCCCAGTATTCCTCGACAATTTTGTCACCGTCTTTGTACAGTATGCCACCGTCATGGCGTGCAAAATGCAGCATTCCATCTATCTTATATGCCCTGCGGGCACGCCCTGCGCTGAGCAGGAAAAGAGTGATGTTACCAACTTTAATCGGTTTATCATATTTCAAGGTATATTTCTTACCATCAATCTTTGCTATCGGCTTTAGTCCCTTTATCGAAATAAAATACAGCGTATCGCCAGTATGGCAGAAAGGCTGCGCATCGGCTGTCACACTATGTCCGCTGAAAGGCATCTCAACGGGGCGCACGTATGCCCTGCCCTCCTCATTAAGAATCCTTACGTAGTCATTGTAGAACTCAAAACAGCCACGGCGCGCATAATGGTCTGAAAGGGTATCTACCGGCATAGCGGCAAGCATCTCGCCCCAGTCGGCAAGGAATTGGTGCAACCATCGCGTCTGATGATATGCCGTAAGGAGTGGTTGTCCCATTTCACCCAGCGGTGCTTGGAAATCGTATGACATGTAAGGCATGTCGTTGTAGTTGGTCACCGCCGATGCCTGAGTCTCGCCCATCGTCTCACTGCCTGTCACCTCTGTACCCCCGACGCTCTCAACCGACGGGTTCGTACCGCCATGATACATATAATAGCCTGGCAGATTAGAGCCGCTGCCCAGTTTGCACACGGCAAGGGGGAAGACCTCATTGCCCGACATGTTAATCCTACGGTGATAGCATGGCATCATGCCACCGCCCAGTTCGCAGGTAAGGTAAGGGTATGTCTGTGCTGAGGGCTGCGCATCTCCGTCTTTCAGGTCACTGGCAGAGAACGTCTCTGTGGCTATCACCGCCGACATCCTGCTGTCCTTCATAATGAAGGCCTTTGGGTAATCACCAGGCATATCAGTAAGTTTCCTGTCCCAGAAGCCATCGGCATAGTCACCATACAAAGGCAACATCTGTCCGAACACCTCTTTGCCGTTGAGTTTCGGCCAGCCTGTACGCGTATAGAATGGCACGTCAAAACCTATCTTGACAGCCATATCTTTCAGTCTTGCATAGTAAGACCATGGTCCTCTGCACTCGTTTTCTATCTGTATGCCTACCACCGGACCGCCATGTTTCCACAGCATGTCTGACGCCTGTGCGAAGATGTTGGAGTACAAGCGTTGCGTGGCTGCGATGAATCCGGAGGCTTCAGAGCGTAACTTAAAATGTTCAGGGTCACCCAGGGCCTTGTTTACCAGCCATGTAGGGAAACCGCCCTGCAACACCTCTCCATGACAGAAAGGACCTATGCGCAGTACCACGGGCATATTCTCCTCCTTACATATCTGCAAGAATGAGTGCAGGTCGCGATTGCCGCTCCAGTTCCATTGTCCCTCTACAGGCTCATGGTGAATCCAGAATACGTATGTTGACAATACCGTTATGCCACCTGCACGCATCTTGCGTATCTCCCTACGCCAGTCTTGCCGTGGTACACGCGTATAGTGTATCTCGCCCATTACAGGCAGTATGTGCCTGCCTCCTACCATGAATCCATAAGAATCCACCTGAAACCTCACCCCGTCGGGATTGGTATCTGTACCGAACGAGAACGTGCCAGCCTTGGCAACGACTGCCATCATCACGACAAGGCAGAGTGTAAGAAGTCTATTCATATTCTGTAAATGTTTTAAGTGCAAGCGCACCCTGATGGTTTATATTCATATCAAGCACCTTATTCAGGTAACGTAGGCCTTTGTCTTTGTTGCCAAGACCGTAGTGTCCTAATGCAAGCATGTAGTTGCAATGTATGCGGTTCGACTCGTTAAGGTCGCCATTCCATACCAACAGGTCTGGCAATGACACTGCGAAGTAATCCATCGTTATGTTATCAAACAAATGTTTCTCGCCGTACGACACCAGTTTATTGAACAAACTACGTGCCATTCCCTCTTTACCCAATGCACGATAACATAGTGCGGCATAGAATATCTTATCTGGCTTGGCATCATTGTAATACATGGCTGCGGCAGGTTCGGTAGGACCTACTGTGCCCTTCTCAAAATGCTCCTTAGCCTTCTCCTTCTCACCCTTTATCATATATGCCTTACCAAGGAAGTAGTGGAAGTCATTATCCTGTGCGTTGAGCAGCTTGCCCTCACCTATGTTATGTGGGAATGTAAGACACTCCGTAAGCAATGCTATGGCTTTGTCTGCATCGGCAGCACTTACGTCGTTGTTCGCAAGCAGGCATTTTGCCATCTCCGTACGACTGTACTGATACTGCCCTGACACCTTACCTTCGCCGCCTTCCCATACATGGAACCAGTGATTGTCTATTACCTGCCTGGCTTCCTCATAGCGTCCCAGCTGGTTGAGCAGCGTGGCAGTCTCAAGCACGAGGTCGTCGCGCTGTTCCACTTCCTTCCTATGTGCCATGAGCAGGTCGAGACGCATTTGGTAAGGCTTGCACAATCGTTTATACAACTGGTCAAGTTCCATCAATATGCGTGCGTCACTCTCGTCAAGGCTGTATGCCAGCTCCATCTCCTTCTGTGCCGACTCCACGTTTTCATAGATATTGAAGTAAGCCAATGCGAGGTTTCTGTGTACCGTCGGGAATCCTGCATTGAGCGTTGCCGCTTTCTCCCACAGTTGGGTTGCCACGTCGTATTGACGCTTGTCGAAATACAGGTTGCCCAACAGGTAGCATGCATTGGCGTCATCAGGGAATGCAGACAGTGCGCACACTGCCTCCGGCCTGTTAGGGAAACAGAAGTCAACAGACTGGCCTGCTGCCTTAACCTTGTCTTCCGCACGCCCTGTCAGCCATGCTATATAATAATAGGTGAGCGCAGTGGCTGCACCTTCCTCTATGGCCATGCGCCACAAGCCGAGTGCCTGCTCTGTCAGTCCTGCCGCTACATAGTCAAGGGCAAGCTCGTCGTAGTTGTTGGAGTCGCGACGCATCAGTTCCTTCATCTCTGCCACACGTCCCGTCTCATACAATATGCCGTAGTTGAAAGGATTAAGTCTCAGCGATTCCTCAGCAAAGGCGGCATCGTCGCCCTTTCCTGTCATTCTCAGCAACGCTACCTTAAGAGCCCTTGCCTTATGGTTGTGCCATCCGTATATCAACGACTGGTCAACGTGTCGCAGCGCATCTTCATAATCACCTCTCTGCGTAGCTATCTGCGCACACATCATGTGGCCCGCCTGCTGCCATGCAGCATTCCACGTTGACTTATACGCCCAGTCATACGCCTCATCTGCCTTACCTTGATACTTCAGACACAGAGCGAGGTTATACAGAGGTTCTCCGTCATACGGATTGGGGTTACGCTTCTGCAATACCTTGACAGCCGTACGGAAATACGGCTCTGCCTTCTGAAACCTTCCACGACGCAGATACCACAATCCCATGGCATTGTTGCACCTTACGTCCATAGGATCATGTCGCAAGGCCTCATTATAGTAGTCGAGCGCCGACCATGTGGCATGACGATACTGCTCCAGGTGCAGACCGGTAAGGAACAACTGTTCGTTGGTCTTTATCTCCTCAGGCTTCAGCGCAGCCTCAGCAGCATCCGGTATCGGTGTCACCTCATCAGGCTCAGCCTCCCACGACAGTACGGTCCTGCCGTTTTGTATTATCTCCAGTCGCAGTTGGCGCAGTTCGTCGGCACTTACATTCACCGGCACTACGAGTATTGATTCTGGCGATATGGTATATGTTTCATCCTCCAACAACTTACCACTCTCCATGTTCTTCAGCACAATCCTTGCCTGTTGCTTGCTTGTCGCAAACACCTTCAGACTCTTTTCATCGATATTCACAAGGAAATCCTTGCTGGCATTCTTCACTATACCCAGTTCCCTATATGGCATGAAATACTGCACGAATGTCTTTTCCTCATACGGCATTATCCATGTAAAGTCAGGCTGGTTTTCCGTATATACTCCAGCCATCAGCTCTATGTACGGACCATCTTCGTCGGTCAGTGCCCTGTCCCATGCCCTGCCGAAGTCGCCATTGCCCCATGTCCACTGCTTCTTACCAGGCGACACGTGGTGATCTGCCACGTGCAGCATACCAGCCTGCGTATCGTTCTCATAGCCGCCCTCGAAGTTGTATTTTGACTTTGCCACCATGTACGACGTTGGCACGGGTATGTTCTTGTAGTTGGATATATCCACACCTGCACTATAGTCCATCTTGTAGTACGTACCAGTGGCTATCGGGAAACTCGACACTGCTCGCTTTCCGTGGTCGAACACTGCATTCACGTCTGGCGGGAATACGCTCTGGTAGGCATCGTTCACTGCCACGGCAGGATTAGCCCACCACAGGAACGTCTGCGGTGTCTCCGTAGGATTATACAACCTGCCTTGTATCTCCAGGTAGGCACATCCCTCGCGCAGCGTAAAGCCTGCCTGCCCCTGCTGGTGAAACATACGCTCACGCTCGTTCACCCACACCGTGACATATCCATCCCCTTCTTCTATCGTGCAGTCAACGGGCATGAAGGTACTCGGACGGTGATGCTGCGGCCAGTTAAACTCTATGCCTCCGCTTATCCATGGTCCTGCCAGTCCTACGAGTGCAGGCTTTATCACTTGGTTGTAATATACGAAGTGGCGCTGCTTTATCTTATCATACGCCATCTGCACGCGTCCGCCGAGTTCCGGCAATATCATCACCTTTATGTATTCATTCTCGAGATACACGGCATTGTATGCCTTGTCGGTCTTCTCGTTGGATATAGACTCTATCACCGGATAAGGATACACCACACCGCTTGAACCTTGATATACTCTCTTCTCAAGGAAGATAGGATTCTTTTCTGGCTTTCCTGCCTCATAGGTGGGTATCACCACCTGTTCTTTCCATGCTTTTACCATTTTTATGCCGTTAATTCTTTTTCTAATACTTCAAGTGACTTGCCTTTTGTCTCTGGGCAGTTCTTACTAAAAAACACGAATGCCGCAAAGCATATTGCTGAATATACCCAGAACGAGCCGCTGCTGCCCAGCGCTGCATTCATGCTCGGAAATGAGAACGTCAGCGTACAGCAACCTACCCACAACGCGAAGGTGCACACTGACATTGCCACACCTCTTATCCTTGCCGGGAATATCTCACTGAGCAACACCCATGTTATCGGACCAAGCGTCATGGCGTAGCATGAGATGGCTGCCACTACGAGTGCCACCATCATCACACCTGTTACATGCATGAAGTAGCATGTGCCAAGTATCAAGTATATAACACCTAAGCCTCCCGCGCCAATCAGCATCAGCGTTCGACGTCCCCATCGCTCCACAGTATATAGCGCCACGAATGTAAAGAGCACGTTGGCTATGCCCGTTATCACGATGTTGATGAACATGCCGTCAACGTTGAAGCCTGCACCTGTGAATATCTCCTGTGCATAGTTGAATATCACGTTGGTGCCACACCATTGCTGGAATACTGCTATCACGAGTCCTAATGTCAGCACCTTGCGGTAACGTGGAGCAAGGAGTGAAGAGCGAATAGTGAAGAGTGAAGAATCCGAGCTACCTTCTGCTGAATCAGCATTAACAGAAGAACGCATTTTGGGTTCTTCACCCTTCATTCTAAATTCTTCACTTTTACGCTTTTCATTCAAAAACACCGGACTCTCTGGTATGAAGAATGCCATTACGAGGAACAGGCCTGCTGGCACTGCCTCTGCCCAGAACATCCAGCGCCAGCCCCATGCAACGTTCCATACCTGCGACGTAGCATCGCCGGTATCCCTTGCCAACAGCATGTTTACTATCTGCGCCGCCAATATGCCGAGTACTATAGTCATCTGGTTTACGCTTACCATGCGTCCTCTCGTCTCTGCCGGCGACACTTCCGCTATATACATAGGCGACAGCGCACTTGCCACGCCTATACCTACGCCGCCTATGAAGCGTGCTATATTAAATAATGTATAGTCGTCAAACAAACCAGTGGCTACGGCACTGACAGTAAACAACACTGCAGCTGATATGAGCAGCGGCTTACGACCATAACGGTCTGCAGCAGCTCCAGCCACCATAGCACCGACAAGGCAGCCTACGAGTGCCGAAGTCATCGCCACGCCTTGCATCACAGGATTGTCAGCTATTCCGAAAAACAATTCATAGAACGGCTTTGCACCGCCTATCACCACCCAGTCATAGCCGAACAGCAGTCCGCCCATGGCTGAGACGCAACAAATAAAGTATAGGTATGATTTGCTCATGATTAGTTTAGGTGGGTTCTAAAAATTCCCACGAGTTAAATTAGTTAATTACATGAATAACATTATGTCATATTTTTGTTTTCTTTCAGTACAAACTGTTAGCTTCCGCGGTCACATAGCCCGCTATGCTTCCTTATCAGCTAACATTTTGCCCTTGAAACAAATTCAAAAATCTGACAGTGGGAATTATTAGAACCCACCTTTACCGTATTCACACAACTACATAAAAAAGCGAAGATACAAGAATAGAAAGTTTATCCATGCATCTTCGCTG